>NZ_FQYM01000001.1:300000-448358 GCF_900141705.1 Fibrobacter sp. UWP2 | reverse complement strand
GAAAAGAGCATGAAACTACTTGACAATGAAGCGCTAATAGCCTAGATTTACACCAGTTGGAGACCTGGATTTTCAACTAAAAAAGGGACAAATTCGTGCGTCGATGTCGAGCGCCTTGTCGCCGAGAGGGATTCGTTTGCCAAGGCCGAAGACAAGACCGAAGTTGACGGAGGAAGTGTAGTCGTCGATTTCAACGGAGATATCGCCGCCTTTGGGATTGTCGACGGAGGCCTCGGCGCTCACGTTGAACGAGATGATCGGTCCGGCTTCAAGGAAAACGGGACCCAAGTTGAATGTTCCCAACACGGGGATTTCGATATTCCACATGCTTAGGGTGACTTCGGGGGACTCGTCCTCGTCGCGGTCTTCGAGTTCTCCTTTATAGTATTCTTCGTAAGACTCCTTCAGCTTGTTTGACCTGCTGTGATGGGATATGAGGAAATTCGGGGAAATAGAAACGGCTTCATTTATCGCGAAATAACTGGCAAGACCGAAGGAGAAAGAGAACCCGCCGAAACCATCGAGACCCTTGATGGATTCCTTGTAGGAGTAGTTCCCGTCATCTTCTTTTATGTTGTATTCCTCCTCGAGTCCCCAAAAGCTGGCGTAACCGAGGCTGGCTCGGGCGCCTAGGTGGACGTCTGCGAATGCGGATGCTGCCAAGAGGAGAGTGCTGCTGGCGAGGATAAGGGCTTTATTCATTGTGGGTACTCCTTTAAATCAGGCACATGGATGTGTTGTAGTGTATTTGTCCGAAATGTAAATAAAAATACACCGAGATACAAGACAGATTGTCAAAAAAAAACTATTATTGCCTGCGTTCAACCACTTCAAGGGGTATTTATGAACCAGGTTACGGAAAACCCTGCTAAAACCGCGCAGCAGACAAGTGGCGGTTGTCGTATCACCAAGTCCGAATGGCTGCTGGCCTTGACGGGCACCTATTGCGTCATCTCAGTCATGATGAATCTTCTTTGCATGAAGCCCATGAGCTTTGGCACGGGATTCATTTGGATGGATGGCGGCCTCCTCATTAGCTGGGTCGTGTTCCTCATCTCGAACGTGATCACCGAGGTCTACGGCAAGCGCCCGGCGATTGTGGTCGCGGGCATTGCGACTGTGGTGGCGTTCTTTTCGAGCGTGATTGCGGCGGTGGAGGTTTATTTGCCGACGCTCCCCGAATACGCGGAACAGGCAGAACACTTTGCCAACATCTTTAGCAATGGACCGCGAACGATTCTCTCCTCGGCGACGGCCTTTTTTATTGGCAACGTCATTAACGTCGAAATCATTGACCGATTCCGCCTGCGGGCGGCGGCTAACTCGAACGACAATGCGGCCCGCTTTACGTTCCGTGCCGTGTTCTCGACCATCGTGGGGCAGCTGGTCGACAACGCTTTGTTCCAGACGCTAGCCTTTGCGCCAGTGGGCTTCTCGGTTTACGAGATGCGCTGGCAGGATATTGGGACGGCGGTCGCGACCGGCACCGTGATAGAGACCGTGGTGGAAGCCTGCTTTATTGGGTTTATCACGATTCCGCTCACCAAGTACCTGAAGAGGCTCCCATGATGCGCGCCTTGATTACTGGTACTGTCGGCGGCATGGGGCAGGCGTTTGTGCGGTTGTTCCTGGAACGCGGGGCGATGGTGACGGGCATGGATGTTTTGCCAATGCCCGCAAGCTTTGCCGCGAGCCTCGGGCAAGTTGATGCCGCCCGCTATACGCACGTGGTCGCCGACATTTGCGACAAGAATTCCTTGCCGGAACTGGAACCGTTCGACATTGTGATTTGCAATGCGGGAATTCAGACACCCTCCATGGAACATACGGGGAAGGATATCGCGGTGAATTTGGTTGGTTCCATGAACGTGGCGGAACGCTACGCCTTTCAGCCTCAGATCAAGTCTCTGTTGTTCAACGCGTCGGTCTCGGCGGTCTCGGGGGACGAATTCCCCGAGTATGCGGCCTCGAAGGCGGGTGTCGTGGGATACATGAAGAATTGCGCCAAGCGCCTTGCCCGCAGTTACCATGCGACTTGCAATGCGTTGTGCCTTGGCGGTGTGAAAACCGAGTTGAACCGCCCTGTGATGGATGACGCCAAGCTTTGGAGCCGCATCATGGAGGTGACTCCCCTCAAACGTTGGGCGACTCCCGAAGAGGCGGCGGAGTGGGCGTACTTCCTTACGGTTACGAACAAGTTCTGTACGGGCCAGGCGATAGTTGTTGACGGCGGCGAGAAGGATTGCAACAGCACCTTCGTGTGGCCGGAGTAGAGTCTTGGAACTTTAGTCTTTTGCTTTGGGCGCCACGACGCTGCAGATGGGGCATTCCCCGGGTTTGTGGCCGCGGGCCTTGCAGTAGGTGCGCCCGAAGTAGATGATTTGCAGGTGGCGCTTTTCCCATTCGCTTTCGGGGAAGGCTTTTTTGAGGTCTTTTTCGGTCTGCTCCACGGAGCTGCCGTCGCTTAAGCCCCAGCGGGCGGCGAGGCGGTGGATATGCGTATCCACCGGGAAGGCGGCGAGCTTGAAAATGTGGCTCATGATGACGCTCGCCGTCTTGTGGCCCACACCGGGCAGGCTCTCGAGTTCTTCGAAGGTGTGGGGCACCTCGCCGCCAAAGCGCTCGAGGAGCTCCTTCGAAAGATTGTAGACGTTCACGCTCTTGGTGTTGAAGAAACCGCAGGGTTTGATGATTTCGGCAATCGCCTTGACGCCGAGTTTTTCCATTTTCTTTGGGGTGTCGGCTTTTTTGAAAAGCACGGCGGTCACCTGGTTCACCCGCACGTCGGTGCACTGGGCGCTAAGCACCACGGCCACGAGCATTGTGAAGGCGTTCGTGTAATTGAGGGGGATGGGCGGGTTCGGGAAGAATTCGTCCAGTTTTTCGCCAATAAAACGGATTTTTTCTTTGCGGTTCATGGACTAAAAATATAAAAGAATATCGCGGCATGATCTGCCGCGCCCTGCGGGCTCGCAGTGACAAAGGCGGGAGTGCGGTTGTTTTACGCGTCGCGCGTAAAGTCTTGCTGCATGTTGAAGCTGGGCATGTCGTCGTGGGGGTGCCCTACTTCGACAGCGGGGACGCCCGCATAGGTGGTATGCGCAGGCACGTCGCAAAGCACCACCGCGCCCGCGCCGATCTTGGCGCCGTCGCCAATGTGGATGTTGCCCAGCAGCTGGGCGTGCGCACCGAGCATCACGCCGTTGCCCACTTTGGGGTGACGGTCGCCGGTCTCGTTGCCCGTACCGCCGAGCGTTACGCCGTGCAAAAAGCTCACGTTGTTCCCGACGGTCGCGGTTTCGCCAATCACAATGTTGGTGGCGTGGTCAATCAGGAGCCCGTGCCCGATTTTTGCTGCCGGGTGGAAATCCATGCCGAACTTGCGGCTGATGATGTTTTGGAGCATCTTTGCCGGGAATAGTCGGTTCTCGACCCACAGGGCGTGGGCCACGCGGTAGGCCTGCAGCCCTTGGAATCCCTTGAACAACAGGAGGGGCTCCAAATAGCTGGTGCAGGCGGGGTCGCGCATCACGGTCGCGTGCAAATCCTTGACGGCGTCCGTGAGAAGTTCCGGGTACTTGACGTAGTTGGCGCAGAACATCTTCTCGAGTTCGCCGCGGTCTATCACTTCTCCGGCCAGCTGACAAGCGAGGGTAACCGAAAGCATATCCGCAAAGTTCTTGCGGTTCAAAATCTGTTCGTCGAGCATCAGCTTGGAGAGCGGCTCGGTCTTCACCAGTTTTGTGGCCTCTTCGCGGAGGCGCTTTTCTACTTCTTCGATTGTCATAGTGGGTAGAAATATAGAAAAATCGGGATTTCCAATTTTTACTTCGCGGCGCCTACCAGTGCCGCGGCGGGTATGTGGAACCAGGAGGGCCTAAATTCCAGCTCGTAGCAGGCTTCGTAAACGGCCTTGGCGGTAATGTAGGGGGCGGCGGCGAACCGGAGGCTCGATTCGCCAATGCCCGATTCTTGCGAGTACCCTTCCACAAAGGCCTGCTCTGCGGCTTGGCTGTCGAGCCCGGAGTTGGCGGCCGCGTAGCGGAAACTGCGGAGCATGCCGGCGATGTCGACGGCGGGGGAACGCAGCGCCCTGCGGAATTCCATAGGACGGGTGGGTTCGCCTTCGAAGTCCAAAATCATAAAGGAGGGCTTGCTTTCGTTGCCGTTCACGGTGGCGTCCAAAAGCACCTGACCCAGGTGGTAGTCTCCGTGGATGCGTTGAGGGGAGAGCAGCCCGTTCCCGGGGGCGGAACTTGCGCTTGTTTTTTGCATGTTGGCGTCGTAATCTGCCTTGATTTGGGGTAGCGCCTCGAGCACCCGGGTTTGCCATTCTTGTTTTGTGCCGGAACATCCGTTGGCAAGGCTCTCTTGGAGGAGAGTGCGCAATTTTTCGAAGGGGACATGTTCGCCCTGGTTTGTGCTACCTTTTAAACCTTGCAGGGCGCGGTGCATGCGTGCGGTTTCGATGCCCAGCACTTTGGCTGCCCTGGTGTCCATTTGCGCGTTGAACGCAGCCCAGGCGTCGCGGTAGCCCACCAGGTGTTCTTCGAGGATGCCCAGGGTGTAGCTCTGGCCGGATTCTGCCTTGTAGGTGAAGCTGCCGTAAAAGCGGGGCGAGCGGGCGAACCCTTTTTGGGTGAGCTGTTCCAGGACTTCGGCTTCGGGGTGCGGGCCCGGTTGCAGCCTGCGGTACAGCTTAAAGAATATCTTCCCCGGGTTAAAAAAGGCGGAGTTGCTCTGTTCGGTGCTTACCGGCTTTAGCGCCTTGAAATATTTGGTGGGGATGTTCCCTGTGGACTTGAAAATAAAATACCCGAGGGACCCCTGGAATATGCTTTGCGTGGCGCCGCCGGCAAAGGCCTCCTCTAGAATTTGGCCTATGCGGTTTTCGTCTTCCACGGCGGTATAGAGGTCACTGGAGCCGTCTTCGAACTCGACCTTCAAAATGAGGAGGCGGGTATCGCCAATCTCGGTAGAGTCCTGCTCGCTCACTTTTTTTATGGAGCGCCCTTTGCCCATGAACCAGCGCTTGGCGCTGATATCTAAATTGAATTTCATGTGGGCAAATCTAAATTATTTGCGGCCGGGGAGTGCAGAAAAGTAGCCCTGCTTGCGCAGCGTCGCCAGGATTTTGAATTTCGTCTCCAGGGGCTCTGCGCCAAAGCCCTCGATCACGAACGGCGGGATGCGTTTTTTGGGTCGAAACGGCGGCGGGACGTCGGTGTAGTCGCCAAGTTGCCAGGCTACAAGGAGCTTGCCTAAAAAGGATTCCCAGGGGAACTGGTCTTGCGGTGTTAGGTAAAAACGAGCCGGTTTTTTGTTGTCGCGGGCGTCCAGGAGAAGGCTGCCGTCTTTGTAGCACATAAAAAGAGCAGCCTGCCGAACCTCGTTACGAGTGGCAGGCTGCGCTTTAATGTCAAGAATCAACTGCACGGGTAGGCCTTAGGCGGCCAAGAGTTCGCGTTGGATTTGCGAATACTGATAATGAGAAATCGAGGTGATTTTCAAGATCAGGTCTTGGGCAAGACCGGCTCTGATGAGGGCCCTAGCATAGTTGAGCTTGTTCATATAAGGCGATGTCATAGGAACCTCTGGATGATAGTTGATTTATGTTTACGTTTTTAAATTAGTATAATTTTTTTTCAAAAAAAAGGGGTGTAAGTAAAAAGATTATGGACATGTTAAATTGCTCACATGGGCCCCCATTTTGTTGCCGAAAGCCTATTTTGTTGAAGTATAATGAGTTACAAAAATACCCCCCAAAAGGGAGCCATTTAGGTTGGAATAGGCATGTGATTGAAATCACATTTCGCTACGGGAGGACGGGAAAATCCTTCCTGAGTTTTAGCAACAGGGCGCGGTTCAATTCGGCTATGACGACGCACTCCTTGCCGGCCTCGGCGCAGGCGATGACTTTGCCCTCGGGAGAAATAATTTGCGAATCTCCGGTGAAGGAACCGTTTGCACTCACGCAGTTTACGGCGACGACATACGTCTGGTTTTCGATGGCGCGCGCCTTGAGGAGGGCTTCCCAGTGGCTTTTGCGGACGGCGGGCCAGGCTGCCTGCACCGTAAAGACTTCGGCGCCACGACGGGTGGCTTCGCGGTAGAGTTCCGGGAACCGCAGGTCGTAGCAAATGCTTGGTGCGACCGTGAATTCGTTGATTTTGAACAAAGTAACGTCGTTGCCGGCGGTGAACTTGCCTTGCTCGGGGAAAAATGGGTGGACCTTGTTGTAGCCGGCGACCTCTGCGGGCTTGCCGGGGGCAAAGGCGCCTATGTGGTTCGTAATCCCCGCAGTGGTCTTCCACATGCCGCCCCCGAGTAGGGTACACCGGCTTTCTTCGGCGAGCCGTGCCAAAAAATGCTCGGTCTTGGCCTGGAGGGCGTCGGGGCTTGCCTTTAGCATGTCGTCCAGCTTTTGGGGGACGTACCCCGTGTCGAACATCTCGGGGAACACGACTAGGGATCCCGGCTCCGGGGCAGCACCGAGGACGAGTTCGCGGGCCTTGGCGAAGTTCGCGGCTTTGTCGCCGGGCTCGGATTCCATTTGCACGAGGTAAGCTTTGAGCATACTTTAAATGTAACTAATTCGCTTTTAAACGCGCAGTTTTCTAAATTAAGGGTGTATGAGATCTCGTGTTTTATGGTTGGTGGCTCTCTGTGCCGCCCTTGCCTTTGCTGCGACGCCGACGCCCATTGTGGGTGTGGTTCTGGAGTCCGGTTCCGATTTGCCGCTCGACGGCGTGCAAATTACGTACCGCTCCGGCAAGGTCCTGGGCAAGACTTCTTCTGACGGTCGTTTTGAACTTACGGTGGATTCCAAGAACGCCTCCCTTGTGTTTCAAAAGGAAGGCTACGACAGCGTGTTTGTGGAACTGCAGGACTTTGCCGACTTGTTCGACATGGTGGTGACGCTCTCGAGCGACCTGCGCGACCTGGGCTCGAGTACCATTATTGGCGGTGGTGAACCTGCGAAGTGGGAACCGGAGCGCACGGTGGCGGTCGAGAAACTTGAGGATGCCGCGGGCATGCGCTTTGACTTGACCGAACACCTGAGCCAGATGCCGGGTATTTCGGGGCAGAAGGATTTTAGCAGCGCCCTCTATTACGAAGGTTCGCGTGCAGGCGACGTGGCTTACCACTTAGGACGCTTGCGCATCCCGAACATGCGTCACTTGGATGTGGGCTTCCCCGGAAACCTCTCCATTGTGAACCCGCACATTTTGAGCGGTATTGAAATTCACGACCACTACGGTTCGGGACCGATCGGCCAGGGCCTTGCGACCTCGGTGCAGTATATCCCCGAGCAGACCAAGGGCGACTGGGGTCTTAAGGGTGCTGCGGGACTTACCGTCCAGGAAGTGGTTCTCGATGCGCCGTTCTTTATTTGGGACAGCTTCCGCTTTGCCTTCCGCCGCCTGGATGACGAAATGCTTAAGAATCTGGGCGAGAAGTTCTTTACCGAGTTCCGCAAGCGTGGCGGAGATTGCACCGAAGATTGCCGCGTGAAGTCCTCTGACCCGTTTGAGCTCTCGGCCTATGATGTGTACGCCCAACTGAACGGTTCCGATTCCATGGGGAACACCTGGGCGCTGCGTACCCTGTACAGCTCCGATGAGTATTCCATTAAGCAGGACACTTCGACTGCCTATGACCAGGTGAATTCCATTGACATCATTGAAGGTCATCAAGAGTACCTGGTGGTGGGCGCCGAATATGCAAGCAAGTTTGGCACCAGCGCCCATGCGGGCTTTGTGCGCGAGTCGGTGGGCGATACCCTGCGCGACACCACGGGTTTCCGCAACACTTCCACGACCGACGTGGGGGCGGCTTTTATTGACGGCTACGAGTACACGCATTCGGTCATTAGCGGCGGTCTCGACAAGAACTTCAAGGGCCACATTCTGGGGGCGAACTTGAGCGGCGCCGTTCTGTACGAACACCACATTGCCGAACGCAAGTACCCCGACTTTGGCGGGACCCTCTCGGACGACTACCAAACGGGCGTGCTCTCGGGTACGGGCCGTTTTGACTGGAAGCCGGATTACTCCGAGTACATTCTCTCGGTGGGTGGCATTGCCGACGCTGTGGACCACAAGGCTGCCCCGACGGCCTCCTTGGATGTGGAGAAGAACCTGAGCAAAAAGGATTCCGCCTACTGGCGTTTGTTCGGTAACGCGGCTTACCGCAGCGACTGGAAGGCTTATTACGACGATGGCGACCTCACGGGCCGTCTGGAATCGGGAACCTCGGGCAAGCTGGGCTTTGGTTACCGCTCCAAGTATTTTGACGGGCAGGCGAGCGGTTTTGGCCGCTATTACGACGACCCGTTGCTCCCGATGCCCAAGGCGTACGCCCAGTACAACGATGTGACCGACGTGCAATACGCCTGGGTGCTTGGCGCCTCGGCCAAGGTCGAATGGAAGACCTCGCATCACTTTTCTTTGTCAAGCAATGTGAGCTCGGTTTACGGCGAATACGAACTGGATGGAGGCTCCCTCCCGTGGGAAGCGAACTCCCGCCTCGACATTATTTCGCACTTCCGCTATTACCCGCGCAAGGACTCCATGATTTCGGTCATCCTTACGCACCATGCCGCCTGGCACCGCCCGCTGTACTATTACGCGATTATGCCCTCCAGTTCTACAGAAGACAAGGACGGGAACGTGGAACGCCATAGTGGCACGCGCGAACTCAAGGACTTGAACGAGTTTACGGACTTGTTCCGCACCGATGTGCGCGTGAACCTGGATTTGCACCGCGACAAGGGCTTGTTCCGCACGGCGCGATTCTACTTGGAACTCGATAACATCTTTAGCAAGCTCGACGTAGACGCCCTCCAGTTCCTAGGCTCCGAGAACGCGCGTGAACGTTCCTGGGTCTCGGAAGATGCCGACGGCAAGTCGAGCAACGGCTACAACCTGGTGCCCTTTATGGCGAAGGGCATGGGGCTCTACTTCCAGTTTGGTGTAGAAGTTCAGCTCGGGCTTTAAGGCGGTCGGGCGTGTCGTTGCGAGACGTACATTTTAGATTGTTTGCAATTCTTCTGGCCTTGCTGTTTTTCTTTGGGCAGAGTTTTTCCCATGAGACCGATTCGCTTTTTGTACCGCCCAAGCCGGCGAAACCCTTGCGCTTTTGCACGGCGGCAAAGCAGTGGGTGGATTACGCCACGCACGATTCCAACCTGGTCGAGATTACGCGCCTGCCGGGAATCCGCATGGATTTGCGTTACGGCAGCTACAACAACGTGACGGGCCACGACTTGTATTGCGGCGTCCAGCGGGCTTTTGTCCACAGGGATGCCCTGCCCAAGCTAAAGAAGACGCTCGCGATTATCAAAAAGGAACTGCCTGGCTACACGCTTGTGATTTTTGACGCGGCAAGGCCGATGTACGCCCAGGCGGCACTCAAGAGCACGGTGGCGGGGACGCCTTATTCCAACTATGTTTCGTCGGGCAAAACAGGCGGGCTGCACAACTACGGGTTGGCGCTTGATTTGACGCTTGCCGACAGCAGCGGCAACTTGCTAGACATGGGTACTGACTTTGATTCGTTTGAGCGTTGCGCGGGCGAGGTGGGTGAGGCCGATGCTTTGGAACGCGGACGGCTCACGCAACGACAAATCGATAACCGCAACGTTTTGCGCGGCGTTATGAAACGCGCCGGGTGGGTGACGCTCAATAGTGAATGGTGGCATTTTAACGCGTATACGCGTGCTTATACGAAGGAACATTATTCGCTGTTTCCGCTGTGAGATTAGTTCGCTTCTCCCCCAAGGGGATAACTCAACTATAAAACTAAAGTTATAAGTTTCGTATAGCTGCAGAGCTTAGGGCGACCTCATACGCCGTTTATTTTGGTAGTTGCTTGATGCTGGCGCGTTTGAGACGGTCGTTGATGGCCATGCCCACGCCTTCGTTGGGGATGGGGTCCACAAGAATCAACTCGTTCTCGGGCTTGTCGAGGTCGTGCATAAAGGCGTACAGCTTGGCGGTAGCCTCCAGCATGTCCCCGGTTTTAGACAAGTTAACGGTCTCGGGAATGGGTCCTTCGGTATTGCCGAAGGCAATCCTTACCGTGTGTGGCGGAAGCGCAAAGCCCTCGGGCACCTGCCCAAAGTACAGCGGCACTTGCGGGCGGTAATGCGTGTCGCACTGGCCCGGTGCTTGCATGGCTTCGCCCGGCTTGGATGTCGATTCCTTGATGGCGACCCTGCCCAAAACTTTTTTGACCATCTCGGGCGTGATGGCGCCCGGCCTCAAGACTGTCGGGATTTCGCCGGTCAACGAGACGATGGAACTCTCGACGCCAACAGTGCACGGGCCTCCGTCGACAATGCCCGCAATGCGGCTGGCCAGCTGGTCGGCGACGTGTTGCGCGGTCGTGGGGCTTACGTGCTTAAAGAGGTTCGCGCTCGGGGCGGCCAGCGGCAGTCCCGACTCCTTGATAATCGCCTGCGCCACGGGGTGGCTCGGGAATCGGACCGCAACAGACTGAAGCCCGCTGGTGCAAAGGTCCGGAATGCAATCCTTTTTAGGGAGAATCAAGGTCATGGGCCCAGGCCAGTAGGCCTCGGCAAGCTTGTAGGCGCTGTCGGGGATGTCCTTTGCCACATCGGCAAGTGTCGCGATGTCGGCTATGTGTACAATCAGCGGGTCGAACGTCGGGCGTTCCTTGGCGGCAAAAATCTTGGCGAGGGCCTTGGGCTCAAACGCGTTGCCCGCAAGGCCATACACGGTCTCGGTCGGGATCGCGACGACTTCCCCGGCTTTCAGGAGTTTTGCTGCTTCCCCGACACTTGTCCAGGGAGGGTACATCATGCTTGAGGCGCGTCGGCCTTGGGTTCGTCCTTGCGGCCAAAGGCGAACACCTGGTCGCAGGCGCTGTTGAAGCGTTTCCAGATTTTGTCGGAGTGCTCACGCGGTACAGCACCCACCTCTTTCCACAAGCGGCGGAGGTGCTTGACCTTGTTCATCGCTCCACCCACGGTCGCTTCGCTCAGGTCGGTCAGCAGGTCTTCGGCCTGTTCGCAGAGCAGCACCTTCTTTTGGAGGTTGTTCTGGCGGGCCTGTTCCTGAATGTCGAGCTGGTCACGACGGCGGGTAAAGAAGTCGTCACAGACTTCGCGGAAATTTTTGTACAAAAGCAAATCGTCGACGCCGCAAGAACCGAGGGCGCGCCAATCCTTTTGCAAGTCGCGCACCGCATCGGCGAGCTGGTTGCTGCCGGCGCTCTCGGCGAACTGCTTGACCTTTTCGATCATGTTCTGCTTTTGCTTTTTGATGGCCTCCAGTTGCTTGCGGAGGTTCTCGTCAATGTCGGCACAACGACCGAGGAATTGGTTGATGGTCTCGCTAAAGCGGTCGTTGATGGCCTCCATGGATTCCTTCGGCACCATGCCGATGGTCTTCCATTCAGCCTCAATCGCCTTGACCACTTCCACCACCTCGTTGGTGATGTTGTTCAGGTCGAGGGCTTCAAGCTTTTCGCAGAGGGAAGTCTTCTTGGCGAGGTTCTCCTGCTTGGCGGCGTCCATCTCCACAAAGTGGCTGCGCTTCTTTTCAAAGAAGGCGTCACAGGCGGTGCGGAAGCGGGTCCAGATTTCGTCGGACTTGCTTTTGGGCACAGGGCCGCTCGTCTTCCAGGCTTCTTGCAATTGCTTGAGCTTGTTCGACGTGGCGTTCCAGTCGGTGGAATTGGTGAGGGCTTCGGCCTCTTCGCATAGCTTGACCTTCTTTTCGTAGTTGGCTTCGCGGTTGGCGTCCTCTTGCTTTTGATTTTCTTTGTGCTGGGCATAGAAGGCGTTTGTGGCCGCCTTGAAGCGTTCCATCAGGGCGTTCAGGCTTTCTTTGGGCACCATGCCAATGGACTTCCAGCTCTCCTGGACCTCTTGCATGGCCTTGAACTTGTCTTTCCAGAACATCTCGGTGTTGGCGACGAGTTCCTCGACCTTTTGGCAGAGGGCCAGCTTGCTCTCGAGGTTCTTTTGACGCTCGGCGAGCTGTTCCTCGATGAACGGGGCGCAGTTTTCGCGGATCTTGTCAAAGAACGTTTGGAACTTTTCGCGGAATTCCACGAACTTGGTCGCCGAAGTCGGGCCGCAGTTCTTCCACTTGTTGCCCAGTTCCTTGAGCTTGTTCAAAACTTCCTGGCTGCCGGGTTCCCTGGAGAGGGCTTCCATGTCTTCAAGGATGGTGGCACGGTCGTTTTCGTTGTGCCACGATTCCCACTGGCGCATTTCTTGGAAGCGCTCGGTGGCAGCCTTGTATTCGAGCCACAGGTCGTGGAACTTGAACTTTTGCTCGCCGACGATTTCCTTCCATTCGTTGTAGGCGTTGCGGAGCTTGAGGCTCAGTTCCTTGAAGTCTTCGTTTTCGTCAAAGCCCTTGACGCGTTCGATGAGCGCCTTGAGTTTGGCGGACTTTTCTTCGAAAATCTTTTGGGCGTTGTCGTTGAAGGAGCTGATCTTTTCGCTCAGCTTGTTGCGCAGACTGTTGTAGTTTTGCAGCATGGGGTCTTCGCCCTCGAGGAGCGGGAGCTTTTCCCATTCGCGCACAATGGCGTGCAAATGCTTCGAGGTAGTCTCGTTGGCGTCGGTGTCGGCCAGCGCCTGGAGCCGTTCCAGCAGTTCAGGACGGGCGGCTTCCTCGGGCTTTGCCTCTTCGGAATCTTCTTCGGCGGGGGCCTCTTTTTTCTTGACGTCCTGGACCTTGAAGAAAGCCTGGTTAAAGCGCTTGACATCGGTGGCGTCCATGATGGACTTCTTTTCGGCCCATTCGGCGATGATTTCCCTTACGCGGTCCTCTTGCTGCTGCGCCTTGCCCTCGAACAGAATGTTCTCGAGTTCAGCGAGCGTCTCGGCAAGGTGGGCCTTGACGGCTTGCTTTTCGGCTTCCGCCTTCTGGGCGGCAATACGGGCTGCGTCGGCCTCGTTGCAGAACTTTTGGAAACTGGCGTAGACTTCGTCCAGGGTGGCTTGTGCCGGGCCCATGCCGAGCACGGAGGCTTCGACCATGAGGTCCTCGAACTGGGTCTTGACCGCGAGCGGGTCCTTTTGGGCTGCCAGGTGGTGCGCCTGCTGGATCAGGGCTTCGCGTTTGCTAATGAGGAGAGCGGCCGCCTTTTTGCCGCCGTCAGCGGCGTCGCGCATGGCGCGGAGCTTTTCGGCTGCAATTTTACGGATGCTGGAATGCTTGGAGTTCTTGGAAATGTCGGTGAGCAGGGATTCGGAGTCAATGCGGTCGACGGCGGTCTTCGCGATTTCTTCCTTGGGGTCCCTGTTGGCTGCCACGGCGAGCACGTTTGCCTTGCCGGTGCTTTTGACCAGCTGCATGCGCAGTTCGGAACTGGGCATGGCTTTGACTAGGTCCTCGGCATAGCGGCTGTCCTTGAGGTCGTTGATATAAACTTGAACTTCGTCGTTGGAGGGTTCACGGTAGTTCTTGAGCTTTTTGGTGGCTTCTTCCAAATAACGGTTTTCGGCGAGGCGGCGGATGCCGGCTTCGGCGTCGTTTTTCGAAATACTGTGAAGCGATTCGACCAGGGTCAGTTTTTTGACGGCGGCAGTCCTCACTTCACTATCTTCATCGGAAAGGGCAATGCGTTCCAGAGTGCTCTGCTCGCGAGGATCCAACTCTTCAATGGCCTCGAGGCGCTTTTCGGGGTTGGAATTTTGCCATTTCGGTTTAAATGCATCCAATAAGCTCATAATTTCTCCAATTAGTTATACGGCCCTTTGTGGGGGTCGGTATATGATAATCTAACTAAAAAGATTTAAAGCGGTGTAAAAAAATAAGCGGTTTTTGGCAATAATACGGGCAGAAAATGGGTGTGGAATACCTATCTTTACCCCTGATATGGCAAAACGCATCCCCAAAACCGAGGCTCCCGAGCAAATTCGCCTAAAATGCAAGGCGGCGGAACTTCGTGAGTTCTGCGAGGTTTACATCCCGCTGGCGCCCTCGGTGTATACCTACGGGGTGCCTCTGGACTTGCCCGAGGGGGTGAAAATCGGCCGCGGGAGCGTGGTGTGGGTGCAATTCGCGACCCGCAAAAAGCCCGCCCTGGCGGTGGTCTCTAAAATGGTGGAACGCCCCGAATTTGACGTGCGGTGTGCCTACCCACATGCCTCGGGTTACGTTTTTGACGAACGCTACATGGAGGCGCTCGAGTGGACTGCACGGTATTACGTGAGCACGCCCATGAAGGCGCTGAACGTTTTTTGGCCGGCGGATTTCGAGAAGTATTTGGATGCGGTCGCGGTAGAGGATCTCCCCCGGGTCAAGCAACCGGCTAAACCCGAAGTACCTCCGTTGACAGGCGAGCAGCAGTCGGCCTTGGATTCGCTGGTGGCCGACTTGGACGGCACGGGATTCAGGGGGGCGCTGTTACACGGCGTCACGGGTTCCGGCAAAACGCGCGTGTACCAGGAACTTGCTTACGAGGCGCTTAGGCGCGGGCTTCGCGTTTTGATTCTGGTCCCCGAGATTGGGCTTACGCCGCAAACCTCCAAGCGGTTCGAGGATTTTTTGCAGGTGCCGGTGCATGTGCTGCATTCGGCGCTCTCGGCTCCAAAAAAGCGGGCCGCTTACGTTGCCGTGCTCAAGGGCGAGGCGCAGGTGGTGCTCGGCACGCGCAGTGCGATTTTGGCGCCGTTTCGGTTTGACGTTGTGATATTGGACGAGGAACACGACAGTTCCTTTAAACAGCAGGATCCTGCGCCGCGTTACCACACGCGGGAACTTGCCTTCCACCTGGCGCACAAATACGGGGCGCTCGTGGTTTTGGGGAGTGCGACCCCCTGTCTTGAGACGTTCCACAATGCGATGAGCAGGAACCTGAAGTACTTGCGGCTCGAACATCGCGCCACCGCGGCCCCGCTCCCTGACGTGCAGATTGTGGACATGGGGGCGGTGCGGCAGCAAAAGGGCATTTTGATGTCGCCGGAACTGCGCGAATCCCTGGTGGCGTGCATCGCCTCGGGCGAGCAGGCGATTGTGCTGATGAACCGCCGCGGCTATTCCAAAATCCGCGTGTGCACGGAGTGCGGCGAGACGCTTTACTGCAGGCATTGCCATGTGCCGTTGGTTTATCATAAGCAGTACCGTTCGCTGCTTTGCCACTATTGCGGCATGCTGTACCCTGTCGATACGCCGTGCGGCAAGTGCGGTGCCGCCACGTATGAGTTTGTGGGTGGCGCCATTGAAAAGCTTGAAGAAGAAATTACGGAATGGGTCCCTGGGGCAAAAATCGTGCGTATGGACCGCGACACCACGCAAAACGTGGGCTCCATCGACAAGATCCTCGACAGTTTTCGCGACCGCGAACACAATATTTTGCTCGGCACGCAGATGGTCGCCAAGGGGCACGACTTTCCGGGAGTGCGCCTGGTGGGCGTCGTGGGTGCCGACAGCGGGCTCGGCATGCCCGATTTTCGCAATACCGAACGCCTGTTCCAGTTGCTGAGTCAAACGGCGGGCCGTGCTGGTCGCGTGAGCGGCGGCGGTAAGGTCGTGATCCAGACGCTCAACCCGAGTGAGCCTGTGATGCAGTTCGCGTTGCATCACGACTACGCCGGTTTTGCCGCCCACGAGATGGACGACCGCCGCGACGCCAACTACCCGCCGTTTTGCAAGCTGGTCGAGGTCTCGTTTGGCTCCCGCGACGAGAATCTTTTGCGCGCGGCCGTCGCCCGTGTCGAATCGCTGTGCCGTGCCGAAAAATCCCTCATGGTGCTGGGCCCGGTAGACGCCTTTGTGAGCATGGTGCAAAACGTGCATTGGGTCAAGCTGTACATTAAGGCTGCGAACCTCGCGGCGGTTCGGCATTTGCTCCACCCCGTGGTGAACAGCCCCAAGCCTTGGGCCCCTGGGGTCGACATCAAGGTCGAAATCGACTAAAAACCCGCCTGTTTTCCGTTGTGAACGGATTTTTAGTACAAAATGGGTCGCCTGGCTCTTTTTTCTTGTATTTTTTTTGCATAGCCCAAGGCGGGGCATGTGCCCGACGCCCAAAAAAGGATGAAAAATGGAATCTTTCAACTTTTACAGCCCCACGGAATTTGTTTTTGGCAAGGATCGCGAAAACGAGGTCGGCAAGTATGTGAAAAAATTCGGCGGCACCCGCGTGCTCATCCACTACGGTGGAAAGTCCGCTTTGAAAAGCGGACTCATTGACCGCGTGAAAGCGAGCCTTGACGTCGAGGGTATTGGGCACTTTGAACTGGGCGGCGTGCAGCCGAACCCGAAGGACACCAAGATTTACGAAGGCATTGAGCTCGTGAAAAAGACGGGCGTGGACTTTATCCTTGCCGTGGGCGGCGGCTCCACAATCGATAGCTCTAAAGCGATTGCGGTGGGGAGCCTCTACGACGGCGACTTTTGGGATTTTTATTGCCGCAAGGCCGAAATCAAGCGAGCCCTCCCGGTGGGCGTGGTCTTGACAATCGCTGCCGCGGGTAGCGAAGGCAGTGGCGCCTCTGTTGTGACGAAGGTCGAGGGCGGCCTCAAGAGGGACATTGGCACGGACCTCATCCGTCCGCGTTTTGCCATCGAGAATCCCGCCCTGCTCTGCACGCTTCCGGCTTACCAGACGGCTTGCGGCATCACCGACATCATGGCGCACATTTTTGAACGCTACTTTACGAACACGCCCGAGGTCGAAGTGGGCGACCGCCTTTGCGAAGGTTTGCTTTTGACGATGCTCAAGGAAGGGCCGCGCGTGATTGCCGACCCGAACAACTACGAGGCGCGTGCGAACATCATGTGGGCGGGCACGGTTGCGCACAACGACATCATTGGGTGCGGCCGCAGCCAGGACTGGAACAGCCACGCTATTGAGCACGAACTTTCGGGCATGTACGACTGCGCCCATGGCGCGGGCCTTGCGGTGATTATGCCTGCGTGGATGGAATACGTGATGCACCACAACGTGATGCGCTTTGCCCAGATGGCGACTCGCGTGTTTGGCGTCGAGATGGATTTCGAGAATCCCGAGGCGACTGCGAAGGAGGGCATTTGCCGCTTCCGCAAGTTCCTCAAGAGCATTGGCATGCCCATCAACTTTGAGGAACTTGGCGCGAAGGAGGAGGACATCCCGACGCTCGTCGATAAACTGAACCCGGGTGATGGCTGGGGCTTTTTGCCGCTCAAGCGCGCCGATGTAACCGCCATCTACAAGATTGCGGCTCACGCAACGACAGAAGGCGGTGCGTCCTAGGCTTTTTTCAAAATAGCACGCAGTTCGTCGGCGGCCTTTTCGAGGTCGTCGTTCACGATGGTGTATTCGTACTTGCCCTTGGTCTTGGCGAATTCCATCTCTTTTTTGGCGTTGTGGAGGCGCGTTTGGATGACTTCTTCGGAGTCTGTGCCGCGACCGCGGAGCCTGCGTTCTAGTTCTTCTTCGCTCGGCGGGAGGATGAGGATGCCCGTTGCGTCGGGGTAGACCTTGTCGAAGTTCACCTTGCCGAACACGTCGAGGTCAAACAGCACGCGCTTGCCCTGCTTGAGCATGTCTTCCACGAAGAACTTGGGGGTGCCGTAGTAGTTGCCGTGCACTAGGTTGTATTCCACCAGCGCATCGTCCTTGATCATCTGCTCGAATTCTTCCTTAGTCTTGAAGAAGTAGTGTACGCCGTTTACCTCGCCTTCACGGGGACTCCGCGTAGTGGCCGAAATGGAATACACGATGTCGGGGAATTCCCCGATGACCTTGTCCTTGAGGGTGGTCTTGCCTGCGCCGCTCGCGGCGCTCATCACGAAAAGCTTGTTCTTCATACGGACAAATATACTAAAAGGGGGCGTACTGGCTTGCGAAGGGGCTTTTTCTGCCTGTAAAACGGAATGCGAAGGCCAGAATGTGATTTTACTCAAATGCTTTCACTAAGTTGTTAAAAACCTGACAATACGTTTCTATATTTTGCAATATCTGGTGTGTGGGGATTAGGGAGAGAGCATGAAACGTTATTTATCTCTTTTTTTGTTGACGTGCGCCAGCCTTGCGGGCATGGCCTTTGCCGACCCGACGGTATCTATCTTTGTGAAGGACGCCTCCGAATTCCAGGCGATACAGGCCGACTTGCAGCAGTTGAAGGCGGGCATCGGGAGCGATAACCCCGAGGTGGATTCCTTGATTACCCGTGCGAACCGCATCGCGAAAATGAACGACCGGTGTAGCATGGTATCCATCAATGACGTGCTCGACGAGGAGTGCGGACACTTCTATGCCGTGGAACTCCCCGAATTCGAATCGCGCTATATGGAAGTGACCGGCGAGCTGCGCCTGGGTGTGGTGACTATGGCGAACGACCTGGAACAGCGCACGCAGCAGATTGACGCTTGTACCGACGCTTTTTCCCGCATTATCGCCTCCAAGGAGAACCTCCTGAAAATCGAGGGCGGCGTGGACCTGGAACCGCTCTCGCATGCGGGAGCGTTCGATGCGTCTTACAACTTCAAGCTGCGCTATGACGGACGCCGCATGGACCAGCAGAAGCATTTTACCGAACTCTGGCTCTCGAAGTGCGGTGACATTGTGCTGCGCAAGTCGGGTGACGAGTTTGCTCCGCTCTTTGTGCAGGCTCTCGACCACATGAACGACTCGCTTTTAAACACGAAGACGAACCTGAAGGTGGTTCTCGATACGAGCGACCTTTCGCTCTACCTGGACTTGAACAGGCCGGTGGCGGGCGCGTACTACCTGAGCGGCGCCGAACTCTTCAACGTGACGCAGATTCCTTCGGGCAAGGAGAATGCGCACCTGCTGGTGGACATGAAGGACAAGTCCGTGCAGTTCCCGAAGGGACGCGACGGCGAGATGGCCACCTACAAGGGCCGTGTGGAGTTCGAGAAGGCGAGCAACGACCTCGTGGGCCGCTGGATTTGGGGCCGCGATTCTACGGCCATCAAGGCGATGCCCAAGATGAACACGAAGACGGTTGCGTCCGAGGTGGTGGCCGCATCGGGAACGGAGCCCAACGCTGCTCCGGTAGCAGAAACTGCCCCGCAGGCGGGCGACAAGGTGGACAACGGCCTGCCCGAGGCGAAAAAATCGGACGGCCCGCACTGGGTGCTTATCGGGATTTCGGCGGCGACTCTCATCGCAGGTTCGACGCTTGCTGTCATCTACAACAAGAAGGCGAAGGACGAAAGTACGAAGCAGCCTTCTTCGCAGGAAGAATTCAACAATCGGCATGATGACATCGGCAAGTACCAGAAGGTGCGCGCGGCAGGTATTGGCATTGCAATTTTGGGCGGCATCGGGCTTGGCCTGAGTATCGCTTTTTAGGAGGGGACGACATGAATTCGGAATTAGGAATTAGGAATTCGGAATTAGGGAAGTGTCATCCTGAGCGTAACGCCGTAAGGCGTGGAGTCGAAGGATCCATACGTCTTGTAGGTGCGCTTGTGGCGCTTGTCATGACGTTCCTTACGGCCTGTACCGATTACCAGGAAGAGTTCGACAACAACTTCGCTGCGTTGGAATACGGCGACATTGAAAACCCGGAATTGTCCAGCGGCGTTGATCCTGGGAGTTCGCACGGCACGACACCCGCGTCTTCTGCATCTGTGTCGAGTGGTGCCGACCCTCTGTCTTCTGGCACTGTTCCTGCATCTAGCGGTGCCGAACCGCTGTCTTCTGGAACTGTTCCGACATCGAGCGGTGCTGAACCGCTGTCTTCTGGAACCGTCCCGACCCAGAGCTCTGGAGAACAGCCCAGTAGTTCTGCGGAATCAAGCAGCTCGGTGGAGTCTTCGTCTTCTTCAATACTTCCATACACCCCGCCTTCGGGGCCGAATTACGACACGCTGGATTACAACGGGCAAAAGTACAGGACAGTCAAAATCGGTGACCAGGAATGGATGGCTGAAAATATGAACGCCAAAGTGGATGGTAGCGCCTGTTATAGAGATTCTAGCAAGTACTGTGATATGTACGGTCGCCTTTATTCGTGGGATGCTGCTATGAAAGTTTGCCCCGAAGGTTGGCGCTTGCCGGATACGACCGATTGGAGCATTTTGTTTGAGTCGGTGGGTGGAAAGGCAACTGCGGCTACACACCTCAAAGCAACGTCAGGCTGGACTAGCGATGGCAATGGAGATGATAAATTTGGCTTTTCTGCGTTTGCTGCAGGAGGCTCGGATACAGGATCTGACGTGAAGTATGCGGGCAAAGAGATTGATGCTGCTTTCTGGACGAGCGAAGTGAAAAACAGCTATGATGCGTGGTCTGTGGGAATGTATTGGGATGACTCTTATCCAACTATTGATGGAAATCTTATAGCGAGTCGTCGTTCAGTCCGTTGCATAAAGGGTGAGCCTTCGTCCAGTAGTTCTGTGAAATTGAGCAGCAGTTCTGCGGAACCGTCTTCTAGCTACGTTCCTCCTTCAGGAATAAGCTATGGAAAAATGACCGATCCAAGTACTTTTGCTTTTTCGTACAGGACGGTAGAAATCGGTAACCGGACCTGGATGGCGGAAAATATGGCTAAAGGGGGGGGGATTTTGTGCCCTGGCGGCATTCATGAAAATTGCGCAACATATGGTCATCTTTACAGGTGGGATGATGCGAAAAATCTTTGTCCCGAAGGCTGGAGTTTGCCAAGTAAAGATGAATGGGAACAGTTGATTTCATCTGTGGGTGGTGGTAGTGCGAAACAAGCGGGCAAGGCTCTCAAGACGAACTCCGGCTGGAAGAATGATGGTGATGGAACGGATGAGTATGGCTTTTCGGCACTGCCTGCTGGCTATTGGAGTAATTATTCGGGTGATGGTGAATACTATGGTTTAGAAGGCGCGGCCCATTTCTGGAGTCAAACAGAATTCGGATCTGACTCCGCGTATGGTTTAAAATTGGAGTATACTGTCGATTCTGCATCGATGTCCAAATATTCTGTGATTGGAAAAAATTACTATGCTCTTTCCGTCCGCTGCATTTTGGATGAAAATTACTTCGTTGATAACCGCGATGGCAAGACGTACAGAAAGGTCAAGATTGGCGACCAGACCTGGATGGCGCAGAATCTGAATTACAAGACGGACGACAGCTATTGCTATGGTGAAAATAATGCCCAGACGACTAATAAGTATTGTGAAACGTACGGTCGTCTTTATAAAATAAGGAAAACACTTGAGATGGCAGGTGGTGTTTGCCCCGGAGGCTGGCACGTGCCGAGCTATGATGAATGGCTAACATTATTTGATGCGGTGGAGGGGAAAGACTCTGCTGCCATCCATCTTAAGTCGAAATCAGATTGGAAAGAAGATGATTATTATTATGATGATGTTGACAGCCGCGGTACTGATGACTATGGTTTCTCGGCGCTCCCGGGAGGACGAAGAGTTGCTGGGGGGTTTGATGGAAGGGAGCAGAATGCTTGGTTTTTGAGCTCGACGACGTCTAAAACGAGTGGTTGCTCTGGTTGTACGTACATTGTTAATTTTGTCTATAGCTTGCCGAGTGCAGCTTTTCCCGATGGCGTTGAAGAAGAAGCTGTCTCCGTCCGCTGCCTGAAGGATGCGGAATAAAACAGATTTCCTTGTAGAAATACAATAAAAAAAACGGCCTCGCAGCCGTTTTTTTTGTAATGCTTACTTGTTCTTGTCTTCGATGTACAGCGGGCGTTGCTTGACTTCGTCGTAGATGCGGCCGATGTATTCGCCGAGAATCCCGATTGACATGAGTTGCACGCCGGCAAAGAACACGATGGCCGTCATGAGCGATGCCCAGCCCGGCACGGTCGTGGCGGGGGAGAGGAACTTCTCGAGGATGGACCACACGAGCACGCCGAGGCCGACGAGGGTCGCGAAGAATCCCATGTAGAAACTGACCTTGAGCGGTGCGGAACTGAATCCGGTAATGCCGTCGAAGGCGAGCCGCATCATCTTCTTGAGCGGGTACTTGGAGGTGCCCGCGGTGCGTTCTGCGCGGTCGTACTTGACGCCAATCTTCTTGAAGCCTACCCAGCACACGAGCCCGCGCAAAAAGCGGCTGCGTTCCGGCAGGTTCTTGAGCTGGTCCACC
This sequence comes from Fibrobacter sp. UWP2, assembly GCF_900141705.1. Lineage (NCBI taxonomy): Bacteria > Pseudomonadati > Fibrobacterota > Fibrobacteria > Fibrobacterales > Fibrobacteraceae > Fibrobacter > Fibrobacter sp. UWP2. The sequence goes on along the minus strand of NZ_FQYM01000001.1, from coordinate 426,332 downwards.
ACGCAGCGGTCCATGAGGCGGTAGTCGCCGGTATCGGGCGGAATGTCGATGCTCGTGAGCTTGCCGATAAGGCGGTAGAAGCAGAACGCGGTGAAGCGCTTGAAGATGGTTTCGCCCTTGCGCTTGTTGCGCTGCGCGTACACGACCTGGTAGCCCTCGCGCCACTTGACCATCATCTCGTGGATGAGGCTCGGCGGGTCTTGCAGGTCGCCGTCGATAATCACCACCGCATCGCCGGTGGCATGGTCGAGGCCCGCGCTGAAGGCGGCCTGGTGGCCAAAGTTACGGCTGAAGTTGATAATCTTGTTGTTCGGGTTGCCCGGAAGCAGGCCCTCGACGATTTCGCGGGTGCGGTCCTTGGAACCGTCGTTCACGAAAATGAGTTCGTGCTCGTATTCCTTGAGTTCCTCCTCGAGGACGCGGTACGTTTCGGCAACGATTTCTTCTTCGTTAAAAACGGGAATGATTACGGATAAGAGCATATGGATAATTATAGTAAATAAGAATACTTCACATTGCGGCGTAGCCGCTTAGGGAATGAGAGCGCCGTTCACAAAGTCCACGTGGCTGCAGTCGATGCCGGCCTTGGGCAGGGCTTTGAGCGCAAGCTTTTGCACGCCCGCGGTGCTGGCGGTGAGCGTGTGGATCTCGCCGTTGCGGAACACCGGCGTTTGCGCGAGGGTCTTTCCGTCGCCCAGGATCTCGACGTACACGCCTTCGCTGCAGAGCGATTCGTCGTCCAAACCTACGGACACTCGGAAGCTGTTGTATTTGCCGCCGAGGGCGTAAACTGTTTCGGAGGCCGCATGCGTGGCGAAGCCAAATTCAAACACCTGCCCGTTGATGGTCATCTTGTTGCCCTCGATGCTCTCGTTTTTGTGCATGCTTCCCCAGCCCTGCGTGTGGCTCTCGTAGTTCAGGTCGCCCAGCGGGATGGCGCCGTTGTCGGCGTTGAAGTAGAATTTCGAGATGTCGGCGAGCTTGGTCCTTTTGAGGGTGTCTTGCACCACAAAGCGGATTTGGTTGTAGCCCGGCTGCAAGGTGTCGGCGGGGATGGCGAGCGCGAATTCGCCGTTCTGGTAGGCGCCCCGGCTCAGGAACTTGCCGTTCAGCACGGTGAAAAACTCCCAGTTGGTTGTGGTCTCGGCGTTGGATTCCTTCAGGTTGTACTTGTAGCGCAGCGTGTCGACCACAATCTTGTTCACGTCGGTGTTCTCGTCGAGCTCGCTCAAGTTGAGTTTTTCGGGTTCGCCCGCGGTCTCGATGGCGACGTCCTCGACGACGATGATGTTCTTGGGGTTGTAGTTCTTGCGCCCGTTGAACTGGGCGATTTGCACCCAGTAGTTGTTGGTGATGAGGATGTTCTTGACGCCGACCAGGTCCATCTCGCGCTCGAACACGTCGCAGGTGGTGGCGATGCGGTGTTCCACCGCCTTTTTGTGGTAGGTCTGGCTGTCCCAGCAGTCGAGACCGCGAATGTAGTAGACTTCGTCGTACTTGTCCATGAGCTGTTGCAGCTCGGAATCCCTCATTTGGCGGGCCTTGTCGTAGTGGATGGATGAAACCCCGTAACCCACAAAGTGCCAGGGTCGCCCGTAAATAAAGAGCCTGTTCTTTTGCGGCAGCTCGTTCAACCACTGCCAAATCTCATACTCCTCAATGGTCAGGTGGTTGCGGTTGTACATGACGTTGTCGTTGAAGTCTTTTTTGTAATGGAAGGTCCAACCGCCAAAGATCAAGGCGACGGCGACGGCTCCCAAGAACGAGAGTTTTGCCACCTTGTTCTTGTCGATGGATGCGGCGAAGTATTCGATGGCGTGCGCGACGGGGAGCGCCCCCACAAAGGCCATGCTAGGGAGCATCACCAGGCTGTAGCGCTGGTTGATTTGGATGGTGAAGTCGCCCGAGACGTTCTCCAATATCACGTAGGTTTGGATGTGGTACAGCACGAGGAACACGAGCGTCCACAGGTAGAACTTGTCGCCCTTTTTGGTGTCGTAAATGGCACGGAACACCAGGTAGATAGCGCCGATGGCGAAGAGATAGTTAAAATAGGTGAGGAACGGGTTCTGGAGTTCGCCGTTCTCCCTGAGCGGGAGTGTCATCTCGTGCCAGTTCTTGGCGAGGTCCTCAAAAAAGTGGCCGTGCGCCTCGAACTCGCCGCCCTGGAAGCCGAACCCCTGGAAGTAGCTGATGGTGAGGAGCACCGGCATGCTAAAGAACGAAAGCGTCACAAAGAACGTGGGTGCCTTGGCGCTCTTGGAGTCTAGAATTTTGGGGAGGGCGAACAGAATGAACGGGGCAAAGCAGAACACAGTCTCTTGGCGGGTCTGTGCAAAAAAGGCGAGGACGAGCGCGAAGAGCGCCCAGTGCTTGACGGTGTTGCGGTCGTAAGCCCACTTGAAGGTGAACAGCGAGAGCGCCGAGAGGAAAATGTAGAGCGGTTCCACCGACATGGCGCGGAACTGGAACAGCACGGTGGGCTGCAGTGCTGTGAGGAGCGCCGCGAAGAACGCCAAGAGCGGCTGCCTTGTCCATGCGGCAATCGCAAGGAACATAAGCAAGAATGCGAGCGGCAAAAGCAAAAGCTCAAGGTTAAAGATCCAGTGGAGGTCCGAGCCAAAGAGCGGCATGCCCAGCACGTAGAGGAAGGCGAGCCCCTTGGTCTTGAAACTGTTGGACTTGGAGACGCAATCGAGCTTGCCGTCGTTGTAGAGCCCCTGGTTGCAGGTCCCGCTTTCTTGGTTGTAGTACATGTTCTGGGCGACCGACATGAACACGCTCTCGTCGCTTTGCACGCGGTGGCGGGCCTCGATTTGCGTGGCAGCGAAAATCGAGACGGCGACGGCAAAGGCGAGCGTCAAAATGCTAAACGATTTGGCGGGGAGTACTGTTTTGACCCATTCGCGAAAATCCTTGCTCAGCATGCAAAAGAGGACGATGGCGGCCACGAATTGCACGCAAAACAGCGGGAGGGGCAGGTACAGGTCGAGCTGGCGGATGGTCTCTTTGTGGTCCACGTTGGGGCCGAGGTACACGAGGAAGGGAATGGCTGCAGCCACCACAAGGCCGATGATGGTGCCCGGGTGAGCCAGGTTCTTTAAAAGGCGAAATACGTACTCTTTCATGGCTAAAAATATAACAAAGACCTTTGGGGCTATTGACTTCCCGAGACAAATCGTTTACTTTTTAAAACGGAGAGATAAACATAAGACGGAGTTTGTATGCTTAAACGAGCACTTCCCTTGGTATTGGGGGCTACCGGCATTTTTGTGGCCTGCGGCGACGAGACCACCATTGTAGAAGGTGGCTCTATTGCCATGGTAGCCGATGCCGACGCTCTTGGAGACTGCGACGGCGATAACGAAGGCGAACTGCTTTGGCTCAAATCCGAAGCCCAACTCCGCATGTGCTCGGGAGGGGAGTGGCTTTCGATGAATGGATCGGTGGACACGCTCTATATAGCAGATTCCAAATGCTCCACGGAACCCCTCAAAGACAGCAGCGGCGTGAAGATTATATGCAACGGCGACTCGGTGGGCGTGGTGCTCAACGGTCGCGATGGTGCCGATGGAAAAAATGGCAAGGATGGAATTGACGGCGTTGACGGCAAAGACCTGATAGACACCACCGTTTCGGATTCCGAGAGTGTGCCCACGGAACTGAATACGATTTCGGGCTGTTCTCAAAAGGGCCCGTTCTTGTCGGGTACGCCTGTTACGGTGCGCGGCCTGGAAAACGGGCGTACGCTTACCCAGTCCAACATCACTTACACGGGGTTCATCGCCAACGACAAGGGCGAGTTCAAACTGCGTGGCGGCATGCTCAAGTCCCAATATGTGAGCCTCTCGGCCACGGGCTATTACAAGAACGAGATGACGGGCGGGAACTCGGACGGGCAAATCTCCTTGAATGCCCTGACAGACCTTTCTACGCACACAACGGCGAACTTGAACCTGCTCACGCACCTGGAATACGACCGCGTGTACTACCTGGTGCAGAACGAAGGCAAGCGTGTGGCCACGGCGAAAAAGCAGGCGCAAAAGGAAATCTTTGCCGCGTTCCACATAGATTCCGACGGGTTCAAGAACTCCGAAGACATGAACATTGCCGGCTCCAGCGAAGCCGACGCGGCCTTGCTCGCTGTCTCTATAATTATGCAGAACAGGTTTACCACAAGTGAATTTTCTGAATATCTCTCCAAGTTTGCCGCCGACTTGGAAACGGATGGCAAGGGGAATAATGGTGATTCTAGCCGAGTTGCGATTGCGGATGCCATTTTGGAGTCGGAATTTGGCTGGTTTCGCGATGGCGACAATTCCTGTTATCCCCCCAAAAATTTTTTTCGGCTTGCTGATGTGAGAACGAATGTGAAGGGTTGGAATCTTTCGCAGAACGAGATTCCCAATTTTGAAAAATACGTGCGCCATTTTTGGAGCCAGGAACTGGGCCTGGGCGTGTGCGGAGCCCTTGCCGATGGTTTGATTAAGGATGATTCGCTTCCCGTTGCGAAGGATGGAGAAATCCGTTACGTAACCCGTCCTGGAAGTTTATTTCGTGTGATGGATTATGAAGACTCTATTCCGTATCGTTACATTTGCCATGCAGACAGTAACCGTTGGGTTGAGGCGAGCGATGTTGAAAAGAATACTTACGGTGAATCCTGTGCTGCGGGAGATAACAAAGTAATTAAAGGAAAGATTGATAAAAGGAACTCCTATTATTGCAAGGATTCAGCTTGGGTGAATATTACGGAATGGGATTGGAATATCCCGAAAGAAGCCCGCTTTAACCCGGATATAGAATATGGCTCCATGACGGATAATCGCGATCAAAAGACATACAGGACGGTAGAGATTGGAAATCAAACGTGGATGGCCGAGAACTTGAACTACGCCGACAGCTCAAAGACTCCGAGCCTTGTTGGAAATTCCCGGTGCTACAACGATTCTCTTAAATATTGCAAAGTCGGAGGGCGCCTGTACACCTGGGACGCCGCTATAGATATATGCCCGGAGGGTTGGCACTTGCCTGATTCTACGGAGTGGGCAGAGCTGTTAGAGCTGTTAAAAGTAACTTTTGAAAATGAAGATCCTTCTTGGTTGCTAAAATCCTCCAATGGCTGGAATAATTCTTACATGCCGGGTATCTGTTCATCATGGCTTTCGTCTTGGGAGTCTGGATGTGATAGGTTTGGATTTACGGCTCTTCCTGTGGGCGTTTATTACGATGACCCGCTGGTGTCTACCGATCATTTCATGGGTAGTGCAGGGTCCCGCACCGCATTCTGGTCTTCTTCGGAGGCTGAAACGGAGAAGGCTTACGTTTTCTCCGATGGCGAATTGAGTCAGTTGAAAAAGAAGGACGCCCTCTCTGTCCGTTGCGTGCAAGATTAAAAAGAACTAAACAGGACGACGTAAACAAATAAAAACTTTTTGTAAATGCGCCCGTAATTTGACGTAAATGCTTTTTCGTCAACATTTTAGGTGCGTTTTTTTTGCGGTTTTTGCGATTTTGGGGATCTTCTTTTGCCGGAACCCGCCTTGTGAGAATAGCCATAAAAAACTAAATTTGGCGCGTAAATAACAATACCCTAAAGAGGTTTTACCGTGCAAGATTCCTTAGTTACGAAAGCAGCCGACAACGTCCGAATCCTTTCTGCCGCGATGGTGCAGAAGGCGAAGTCCGGACATCCGGGTGGTGCCATGGGCGCCGCCGACGCCATCACGCTGTTGTTCGCGGAATTCTTGCGCTACGATCCGGACGACGCCGAATGGATGGGCCGCGACCGCTTCTTCATGGACCCGGGCCACATGAGCCCGCTCCTGTACTCCGAGCTCGTCCTCACGAACCGCCTCACGCTCGACGACGTGAAGAACTTCCGCCAGCTCGGCAGCCGCACTCCCGGCCACCCCGAACTGGACGTGATGCTCGGCATCGAGAACTCCTCGGGCCCGCTCGGTATTGGCCACGGCATCGCCCTTGGTGCCGCCATCGCCGAACGCTTCATGGTGGAACGCTTCGGCTCCATCCTCGAGCACAAGACGGTCTGCCTCGTTTCTGACGGCGGCCTCGAAGAAGAAATTGCCTACGGCGTGGGCCGCATCGCGGGCCACCTCAAGCTTTCGAACCTCATCTTCTTCTACGACGCGAACCAGGTGCAGCTGAGCTGCAAGACCGAAGACGTGATGAGCCACGACTTCGTCGGCCAGTACAAGGCATGGGGTTTCCGCGTTATCGAATGCGACGGTTCCAACATCGCCGAACTCCGCAAGGCATTCAAGGAAGCCTGGGCCGAGAAGGAAAAGCCGACGCTCGTGTACGGCCACACCACGATGGCGAAGGGCGCCGTTGCCGAAGATGGCAAGAGCTACGAAGGCGAAGTTTCTACGCACGGGCAGCCGCTCAACGCTGCCGGTGCTTCCACAACCGCTACGGTCAAGAACCTCGGCGGTAACCCGGACGACCCGTTCCAGGTGTTCGACGATGTGAAGGCCGGTTTCGAAGCCCGCGCCGAAGAACTCCGCAAGGAAGTCGCCGAATGGAAGAAGGCCAAGGCCGCTTGGGACAAGGCGAATGCCGAAAAGTCCGCGACCCTCAATGAATGGCTTTCCGGCAAGGCTCCGGTGCTCAACCTCTCGAACCTCCCCATCAAGGAAGGGGTCGCTACCCGCGTCACGAGCGGTACGGTTCTCGGCTACCTCGCCGAAAACTTCCACAACATCATTTGCAGTTCCGCCGACCTTTCGAACTCCGACAATACGCAGGCGTTCCTCAACAAGACGGGCATCTTCCGCGCTAACGACTTCAAGGGCGCGTTCGTGCAGGTGGGCGTCGCGGAACTCACGATGGGCGCCATCATGAACGGTATCGCGTTGCAGAAGGGCCTGTTCCCGATTTGTGCCACGTTCTTCGTGTTCAGCGACTTCATGAAGCCCGCTATCCGCATGGCTGCCCTCATGGGTCTCCCGGTCAAGTACGTGTTCACGCACGATAGCTTCCGCGTGGGCGAAGACGGCCCGACGCACCAGCCCATCGAACACGAAACGCAGATCCGCTTGCTCGAAGGCCTCACGAAGGAAAACGGCAAGGCCGAAATGCTCGTGCTCCGTCCGGCAGACGCATTCGAGACTCTCGCCGCCTGGGAAATGGCTTTCGAGAACAACGACAGTCCGACGGCTCTCATCCTTACCCGCCAGGTGGTAAACACGCTCCCCGGCGAAAACCGCTACGAAGCCGCGAAGGCCTGCCGCAAGGGCGCCTACATCGTGAGCGACAATACGGCTGCCGGCAAGAACCCGGACCTCACGCTTGTGGCGAACGGTTCCGACGTGCTCCTGGAACACCAGGCTGCCGAACTCCTCCGCGCCGAAGGCAAGGCCGTGCGCGTGGTCTCCATGATTAGCCCGGCTCTCTTCCTCAAGCAAGAAAAAACTTACCGCGATCAGGTGCTCGTGCCCTGGACTCCGGTGTTCGCTCTCTCCAGCGGCCTCCCGGTTCTCTTCGACCGCGTGGTCGGCGGGTTCGGCAAGGCCTGCGGCCTGGAACGCTTCGGCGCTTCTGCTCCGGCTGGCGTGCTAGAGAAGGAATTCGGCTATGTGCCCGAGGCCGTCGCCGCGAAGGCGAAGGAATACCTCGCCGAGTTCGCGCAGAACGTCGCCGACTTCAAGAAGGCTAATTAAAGCGACCGCTCGCGCTAGATTTGGGCGTTAAATTACTTTGGTATGCGCTCGCTCTCACTGCAAAGGCTCGTTGATACGAGCCTTTTCCGTTCACAGAACGAGCTTGCTCCTCGCACGGGAGCGGCTTTTTGTTTCCTATATTTCCGATAAATGATTTGGGGAACTATGAAGCGTTTTTCTTTGATTTGCACTTTGGCATTGGCGTTCTTGTTTACCGCCTGCGGTGACGACAGCTCCTCGTCTGTAGGCGGTGGCGGTTCCGGCGACAAGGGCAGCGAATACAATCCCGACGCGGGAACGGTCAAGGATTTGCGCGATGGCCAGACTTACGCCACGGTCAATATCGGCGGACGGGTATGGATGGCGGAGAACCTGAACTACGAAACGGAAACCAGCGTAGTTTTCCCCGAATACGACGGGAAGTCCCACGAAAAGTACGGGCGGCTGTACGCCTGGGAAGATGCAATGGACGCGTGCCCCCGCAGTTGGCGCCTGCCGGGCGAAGACGACTGGAACGACCTGGTTGCTGCCGCTGGTGATTCGGCTACGGCGGGTACGAAACTCAAGGCTACGAGGGACTGGGACAAGGACAAAAAGGACTATGTCGTCGGTACGGACGATTTCGGGTTCGCTGCCTTGCCCGCGGCCGTTTCGCATGTCAACACGAACGGTGTGCGCAGCTTCAGCAACAACGGGGCCTTCTTCTGGACCGCCACGGAGAAAAACGACGTGAAGGCGCTCATGTTCGTGATGCATTACGAGAAGGAATCCGTGGAATCGGGCGCATTCCCCAAGGATACGTGGCTCAGCGTCCGCTGCATCAAGGATTAGTTTGCTTTTTTTGGCGAAATAACCTATATTCTAGCCATGATTTGTCCTTTTTGCAAGCAAGACAACGACAAGGTGGTCGATAGCCGCGTGAGCGGAACCGCCATACGCAGACGGCGTGAATGCCTTGCGTGTGGTCGCAGGTTCACTACCCGCGAGTATATCGAACTCCAGCCGTTGACGGTTATCAAGCGGAGTGGCGAAAAGCAGCCGTTCCAGCGCGAAAAGCTTATCCGCGGCATCATGAACTCTTGCAAGAAGCGCCCGCTTTCGACCGAGGACATCGAAGAACTGGCGACACGCGTGGAAAACGCCCTGCCGGTGAACGACAATTCCGAGGTGGGCTACGATACCATCGGGAACCTCGTGATGCAGGAACTCAAGAAATTGGACCCTGTCGCCTACGTGAGGTTCGCGTCCATCTACCGAGAATTCAAGGAAGTCGGCGAGTTCGTGGACCAGATCAAGACGCTGGACAAAACTTAGACGAAAGAACGCTCGCCATGCTCGCTACAGACGAAAGAAGTCTTCGAAAATTTTGGGCATGCGTTATAGATGATGAAAAATTTACTTAGGACTGCATTTGAAAAACGTGCGCCGCTGTTCGATGTGACGGACGCGTACCGCGTCGTGAACGGGGCCGCCGACGGTTTCCCGGGACTCACGCTCGATCGCTTTGGCGACCGCTTCCAGGTGCAGTATTTCGGGGATGAACTCCTGCGGGAACGTCGCGCAATCGTAGATGCGGTGGTGGAGACATTCAATCCCGCATGCGTCGTGGTGAAGGAACGCCTCTCGCGCTCGGGCAAGTCGCTCGAGAACGCGCCGATGGAAGTTGCCTACGGGTCACGCGAAGATGCCGCGGGGACGGTACGCGAGGGGAACGCGAAATTCCATGTGGACCTGCTCGACACGGTGAACCCGGGGTTGTTCCTGGACATGCGGCACGTGCGCCTCGAGGTGGAGGAACGCTTTCGCGCGATGTCTAATAACGTGCGCTTTTTGAACCTCTTCAGCTACACGTGCAGTTTCTCGGTGCATGCGCGCCTCGGGGGTGCCGCGGTCGCCACCAATGCCGACATCAGCGGCAAGATTCTCGACAAGGGCCGCGAAAACTACGCGCTGAACGGGCTCGACCTGCGCCCCGGTGAATTTTTCCGCGGGAATGCGCTCGAATACGTGCGCTGGGCGCAAAAGAAGGGCCTAAAGTTCGACGGAATCGTTCTCGACCCGCCGAGTTTCGCGCGCTTTAAGGGGATGAACTTCAACGTGCGCGAACATTTGATGCCGCTTGTGGCGGACTGCGCCTCGATTTTGAATCCGGGCGGGTTCTTCATGGTGAGTTCCAACTACAGCGAGTTCGCGCTCGATTCGTTCGCGCGCGACGTGCTTGATGCCGTCAGGTCGGTACACAAAGAAGCCCGCACTGCTTGGAAGCGCGGGCAGGATATCGATTTTGCGGGTAGCGGCGCTACGAAGGATTCTTGCCTCGTCGCGACGATGGTGGAAGTGTAATCCTTAGTTTTTTTGGGTTTCCGTTTTAGACTCGCCCTCGGGTGGGTACAACAGGCCGAACCTCAGACCCGCAGTGGAGATCTTGAAACGCTCTACGCGCAACTTCTCTAAAAGCGACTTGAGCCAAAAAAGCCCGCAAATAATCACCTCGTGACGCCCGTTCTCGAGTCCGGGGAGCATCGCACGGAGCTCCTTGGAGAGGTTTGTGATGCGCGTGGTGACCGCATCGAGGTCGGCGATGCTCATCTCGAGCCCTTCAATCGCTTTGTAGTCGAACTGCGGCTTGTTTAGGAACACCATCGCAAGTGCCGTTCCCGTGCCGCCAATGAGGTACACCGGCTTTTTGGTCATGCCCTTGAAACTCACTTCCTTGAAGGTTTCCTTCACAAACTTCTTGTATTCGGGGCCGGGGATCGGTCCCATTGCCTTGAACATCTTGAGGGCGCCCACCGGGATGGAGAACGAGGTCTTTCCGTTGCTGAGTTCGGTGGAACCGCCGCCAATGTCGATTGTCACGATGTCGTCGCCGTGCCATTCCTTGACCGAGCGGAACGTGAGTTTGCCTTCTTCTTCGCCGCTGATGATGCGCGGGCGCATCCACAGGCTCTTTTCGACCGCGTCCAGCACGGCGTCGGGGTTGCTGGCCTTGCGCATCGCCTCGGTGGCGGCGACGGCCTTGAGTTCGACTCCCAGGGCGTGCAGGTCCATGCGGAACTTGGTCATGATGGTAGTCAATTCCCGGATGCGTTCCTCTGTAATGGCGCCGTGTTCGTAAATGTCTTCGCCCAGCCGGCACACTTCCACCTTTTGCAGCTTGGGCACCAGTTTGCCGTCTTCAAAGGCGGCAATCAGCAAAATGCAGCTGTGGCTGCCTATGTCGACGGTCGCTTGGAGCTTATTTTGCATCTTCGGCCTCGCTTTGTGCCTGTTTCGACTCTTCGGCGGCCTTCTTCATCACGCCGCTCTTGATTTTTTCGGCGAGGTTGGCGGGGTGCAGCAAAAATTCCTTGGCGCTTGCGATGGCCTCTTCGACCACCGATTCCGGGTACTTGCCGCTCCAGCTCGCGACCAGGTCGCCCGATTCGCTGCCCAGCGGCTTCTTTTCGCGGATCTCCTGACCCATCTTGAGGGCTAAAAGCAGCCCGAGTTCAAAGGCGCGGGGGTTCTCTTTGCCTTCGAGGAGCTTCTCAACGCGCGAGATTCGCTCCTCGTAGGGGACGTTTTCGAGTTCGGCAAGGTCTTTCTCTGAGATCATGTCTACAATAATAAAAAAAAGAAGGACTTGCTTGCGCAAGTCCTTCATCAAAAGAGAGCTTTGGGAAGAATTACTTCTTAGCAGCCTTCTTAGCCGGAGCCTTCTTGGCAACAGCCTTCTTGGCCGGAGCCTTCTTAGCAACAGCCTTCTTGGCCGGAGCCTTCTTAGCAACAGCCTTCTTGGCGGCCGGCTTCTTGGCAGCAGCCTTCTTGGCAGCGGGCTTCTTGGCAGCCGGCTTCTTAGCGGCAGCAGCCTTCTTAGCCGGAGCCTTCTTGGCAACAGCCTTCTTGGCAGCGGGTTTCTTAGCAACGGTTTTCTTTGTTGTAGCCATTTTATTCTTCCTTTTTTGAGGGTTTAGTGTTTGATGACTATAAAATAACTTTATTTTCACAAATAATCAACACTTTTTTAAAATTTTTTTCATTTTTTTTTCTAAAGGTCTTGACAAAGCCAAAAAATGACTTTGAAAAAGTCTTCCTTGTAGACTGTTACTTTGTATGTAGTACCGCGTCGCAATCCGCATAAAATAAGGCTTGCAGAATAATTAGTGTGTAATGCGAGCACAAAAAGAAAAAATCCGGAGCGTAGCCGGATTTTTGATTGTAAGTTGGTGATTGTCAAAAAGATAGCTTCAAAAAATGCGTGTGAGGCTTATGTGGGGAGGAATTTTTGTCGCGAAGTGTGACCTTCGTCAAAAATTTTACAATCCTGCCTTCACACTGTCGACGTATTTTTTGATTCCTTCGACTCCAAGCGCGTACATGTCCACGAACTTCGTCGCGAACGGAGGGATTTTTCCGTTGTGCATGCCGAGTGCGTCGTGCATCACCAGCACGTGGCCGTCGGTGAACTTGCCGCCGCCTATGCCGATGGTCACGGAGCCCACTTCGCGGGTGATTCTGGTGCCCAGTTCTTCGGGGATGTGCTCCAGCACCGTCTCGAAACAGTCCAGGCTGTCGACAAACTTGGCCTGCGCCTCAATTGCCGCCGCCTCTTCCTCGGTTTTGCCCTTCTGCTTGAAGTTCTCCGCCGTTTGCGGCAGCAGCCCCAGGTGGGCGCACACCGGGATGTCGTGGGAGCGCAGGAACTCGATGACGCCTGCGGGAGTGCCTTCAATCTTCACGCTCGATGCGCCCACGTCCATAAAACGGCGGGCGTTGTCGTAAGCTGTTTGAGGATCTTTGTCGCTTCTGTAGGGCATGTCGGCGACAACGTGAGTGTTCGGGGCGCCACGGCAGACGGCTGCTGTAAAGATAAGCATCTCGGTCATGCCGATTTCACGGGTGCTCTTGTAGCCCAGCATGGTGTTGGCGAGGCTGTCGCCCACCAAAATTTGATCCACTCCGGCTGCCTCCGCCATGCGTGCGAAGGCGAAATCGTAGCTCGTAATCATCGAGACCTTTTCGCCGGTAGTCTTTTTAGCCTTGATTTGTTCTGGAGTCAACATAAATATCTCCCATTTTTGGGCCTAAATATAAAAAAAAGGGGCTCTATTAGCTACATTTGCACTTGCCTATGGGTATAGAGAAAGGAATATTCAACCGCACGTCGCTCCTCTTGGGCGACGACGTGATGCAGGCTGTTTACGGCAAGCGCGTTATCATATTCGGCTTGGGCGGCGTTGGCAGCTGGTGCGCCGAGAGCCTCGTGCGTTCCGGCATCAGGGAGCTCGTGCTCGTGGATTCCGACCGCGTGTGTGTCACCAACGTGAACCGCCAGCTCATGGCGACCACCAAGACGGTGGGCAAGGTCAAGGTCGAGGTGCTCAAGGAACGCCTGCTCGAGATCAACCCGCACGCAAACATTGTCGCCCTGCAGGACATTTACGAGGAGGCGAACACCGAAAAGTTCGAACTCAGCTCCTTTGACTATATTATAGACGCCATTGACAGTCTCGAAAACAAGATGCAGCTTTTACTGCACGCCTCCAGGACCCGCGCCACCGTGATCTCGTCGATGGGCGCCGCCCTCAAGATGGACCCCACGCGCGTCAAGGTCGCCGAGTTCTGGAAAGTGAAGGGCTGCCCCCTGGCTCGCGCCCTCCGCGACAAGTTCAAGCGCAAAAAACTCAAGCCATACAAAAAGATCCAGTGCGTTTACAGTGACGAACTGTTGAAGAACCGCGGCAAGAACTCCTCGTGCGGGACCGCCGCCTGCATGTGTCCCAAGGTGCGCAACGAACATAGCGAGGCGGAACTCAAGAACGCTGAACTCGTCGGTCACGAATGGTGTAGCAGCAAGGCGCAAATCAACGGCACCATGGCGCACGCCACCGCCATTTTCGGCTTTACCATAGCCGGCCTCGTGATGCAGGACATCTATCAAAAAGCGCTTGCATGCGATTGACGAGGGCTATTGCCTCGACTGCATGCGCGAGGTGTTGTTCCGTGCCATAGAGGTCTTTAAGTAGCCAGCAGGCTCCGGGTCTCGTTCAAAAATTGCAGCGACTTGATTTCTTTGAGGTAGCCCATGTGGTGGAGCAAGTAGGCGAGGAGAGCGTTCTCCACGTACTGCTTGCGCTTAAGCTCATTGCCCTGCAGCAAGTCCCATAGTCCCTCGGCGGTCTCCTTGCGGCTGCGCGGCGTAGCGACTCCCAGGCAGTGCCTGCAAATGATTTCGCCGGTTTCGGGGTGGAAGTCGGCGGGGGGCGCGTCCAGCGGAGTTTCGCAGCGGCTGCACACCGAGATGTCGAGGTGGTAGCCCCACAGGTCGCAGATTCCCAGAAGCCAGCGCGCAAAAATGCCGGAACGCGGTTGCGCCGTGCTTGGCGTGTCGCCGGGCGGGCAATCCAGCTCGTCGAGGGCCTGCGCCAGCAACCTGAACTCCTCGGGGAGGGGCACACCCTGCGGGGCGTGCCTCAGCACGATCTCGGCCATGACTTGCGCCTCGGCGAGTGCGAGCAGGTCTTGCCGCAGGTCCTTGTGCCAGCCGATGATGGTCGCCTCTTTAACAAACTGCAGCTCGGCATTGGGGTTCTGGCGGAACACGACCTCGCTCGTGGCGAGCGGGTCTAGCGCCCCCTTGAACGGCGACTCCTTGCGCTTGCCACCCTTCACAATAAACGAGACAATGCCGCACTCCTCGGTGAGTGCCTTCACTATCCAGCTGGAATCGCTGTAGGCGTAGCGGTGCAAGACTATGGCACAGGTCTTGATCATTTTATAAAATGCTGGGCTTGGTCATATCCATGAAAGCATGGCTGCGACTCTCGCCCTACGCATTTGTCCACATTATTTGCCGGGGAACGGGGGCCAGCCCATCTGCTGTCCGCCAACCACGTGCAGGTGGATGTGGAACACTGTCTGCCCGGCGTCGGCCTTGCAGTTGAACACAAAGCGTGCGCCCGATTCCTCGAGACCCAGCTCCTTGGCGATAATTTGGGCGCGGTAGAGCATTTTGCCCACGAGTTCGCAATCTTCGGGCTTCATGTCCATGATGGTCGCGATATGGCGCTTGGGCACTACCAAAAAGTGCACGGGCGCCTGCGGGGCGATGTCGTAGAAGGCGAACACGTCGTCGTCTTCGTAGATTTTCTTGGAAGGGATTTCTCCCTTGATGATTTTGCAAAAAAGGCAGTTGTCGCTCATAATGTATTTAAAATAACAAAATGGACGGCGGATAGCGTTTACTTTTTGTAGCTCACAAAGGCGAAACGGCTGCTGTCGGGTGCCCACGAGTTCACGTTGATGGTACCCTGGCCTCCGAACAGTTTTAATATGGTTCGGGATTGCGTCCAGGCGCCGGGGCTTGTGGGGGAGGTGTTGCCAATGCGTTCGATGAGCCGCAGTTCCACGTTCTTGTTGGGCACGTGCTCGCCTGGCCGCACATCGCCCTCGGCATAGGCCACCATGACGGCCATGCGGCCGTCGGGGGATATATGCGGAAACCAGGTGTTCCAATGCGGGTCGTCGGTAATCTGGGTCTGCTCGCTCCCGTCGGCCTTCATGCACCAGGCCTGCATGCGGCCGGTGCGTACCGAGTTGAACCAAATGTAATTGCCGTCGGTGCTGTATTCGGGGCCGTCGTTCAGGCCGTTTGCCGTGGTGAGGCGGGTCTCGTTGCCGCCCGCGGTCGGCATGGTGTAAATGTCGTATTCGCCGTTGCGTTCGGCACAGTAGGCGAGGGTCTTGCCGTCGGGTGTAATTCCGTGGAGGTAGCTGGGGGCGAGTGGCGTCACCAGCTGGGGCAGGCGCCCGTCAAAGAATATCTTGTAGATGCGCGAGAGACCGTCTTCTTTGGTGTGGTGGCTCACGTAGACCCCCTCGCCGTCGGGGCTGAGCACGTGGTCGTTGTTGCAGTTGTCCACGTAGTGACTCGGAACCATCTCGGTTCTGCCGGTGCCGAGGGCGTACTTGTAAATGCGCCCCTCGCTGTTGTAGGTGAGGAAGGTGCCGTCGGCGCTCCAGTTGGGGGCCTCGATCACGCAGTCGAACTCGTGCAGGGTCTCTACCGTGCCGGTTCCTACGTTAAAAACCTGCAGAATGGACTTGTTGCCGTTTCTGTCCCAGGTGGCGGCGGGCGAGATCTCGAAGGGGTAGCTCACGCCAAAGCGGTCGCGGAGGCTGTCCATGAGCTCCATCATCTCGATGGTCTTTGCGAGCGGCATCTCGGGGCATTCCCGCTTGCCCTGGTCGAGGGCGCTCTTCGCAGCGAGCACCTCGTATTCGTAGCAGTTCACAATGCGGGGCGGCTTCACGGTCTCCACCACGTTGCCCGCCTCGTCAACAAGGCGCAGTTCCTCCATGTCGTTCAGGTTCTTGACCCAGATGGAGCCCGCGGTGCCGTAGATGGAGCCCTCATTGTGCGTGGGCGAGGTCATGGAGGCTTTCAAGAACGCCTTCTTGCCGTTCTTGTAGGTGATGTTCACCCAGTCGGTCGCGTCGACACCCGTGTGGAACTTGACGCAGTGCGCGTCCATGCCCGCGATGCCCGCGACGGATTCGTTCAAAAAGAGATCGGCGAAGGTGAGGCTGTAAATGCCGAGGTCCAGGAGTGCGCCGCCGGCGAGGGCGGGTTCGCGCAGGCGCTCCACGTGGCTTATGGTAAGGGAGAAGTCTGCCTCAACGCTTTGCACCTCGCCGATTTTGCCGGAGCCTATCCACTCGCGGATCGTTTTGAGGGCGGGCAAAAAGCGGGTCCACATGGCCTCGCACAAGAACACGCCCTTGTCGTGGGCTAGGGAAACCAGTTGCGTCGCCTGCTTGGTGTTGGCGCAAAAGGCTTTCTCCACGAGCAGGTTTTTGCCGTGCTCCAGGCACAGTTTGGCGCACTCAAAGTGGTGGGAGTGTGGAGTCGCGATGTAGATGAGGTCCACGTCGGGGTCGCTTGCGAGTTCCTGGTAGCTGCCGTAGGCCTTTTTGAAACCGTAGTTCGCGGCGAACTCCTGCGCCTTGGCGGGTGTGCGCGAGCCGACGGCGTAGGCCTCGACTTCCATGTTTTGCTGTTCAAGCCCCTTGACGGCCTCCGCCATTTTCGCGGCGATGTGGCCGCTGCCCAAAATACCGAGTTTCATAGTCTTCATGCCCTAAATATAGGCTAAAAGGGGGCTTTTTGTGGTTCCCGCTTTTTTTGAAAATGGTTACGTTGGGAAACGCGGGCTTTTTGCTATATTCAACCTACTCTGTCAAAAACAGGGTTTTTGTTAAACCAGGGCCGATACGGACCCTTTAAAATCTAAGAAGTAGGAATCTAAATATGGATTTTTCTGCAATCATTGCCGAAGAACTGAACTTGGAAGTCTGGCGCGTTGCCAAGGCTTTGGAACTTATGGACCAGGGGGGCACGGTGCCCTTTATTGCCCGCTACCGCAAGGACCAGACGGGCACCCTGAACGAAATTGAACTGCGCGACATTAGCCATCGTCGCGACTATTTGCAAGAGCTCGCCGACCGTAAGGAGACGGTGCTCAAGAGCATCGAGGAACAGGGCAAGCTTACACCCGAACTCAAGGCCCAGATCGAAGCCTGCAAAGACAAGACTCTCCTCGAAGACATTTACGCTCCGTACAAGCCCAAGAAGCGTACCCGCGCGACCATTGCTAAGGAACTGGGCTTGGAACCGCTCGCCCGCCTCATGTGGGCACAAGAGAACACCGGCAACACTGCCGAAGAAATCGCCCGCATCTACCTTTCCGAAGAAAAGGGACTTGCCGACCCGAAGGCTGCCCTCAAAGGTGCCGCCGACATTTTGGCCGAAGAAGTGGCCGACAACGCCGAGTTCCGCCAGTACCTGCGCGCTGCCGTAGAGAAGAAGGGCGTGATGGTCTCGAAGGTCAAAAAGGACTTCGAAAAGCAGGAGACCAAGTTCAAGGACTACTACGACTTTAGCGAACCGGTGGGCAAGATCCCGAGCCACCGCATGCTCGCGCTCCGCCGTGGCGAGAAGGAGAAAGTGCTTCGCCTCGCTATCGAGGTCCCGAACGAAGAGATGGTCGGCTACCTCAAGACCCAGATTATCAAGGGCGAGACGACCTGGACTCCGTACCTGGAGGCCATGTGCCAGGACGCCTGGGAACGCCTGCTGCAGCCGAGCATGGAAAGCGAAGTGCGCCTGCTGTTGAAGGATGCCGCCGAAGAGGAAGCCTTCAAGGTGTTCAGCAAGAACCTGCAGGACGTTCTTCTTGCTGCCCCTGCGGGCCACAAGTCCGTGCTCGCTCTCGACCCGGGTTTCCGTACGGGCTGCAAGGTGGCTGTGCTCGACGAAAACGGCAAGTTCATGGATCATGGCATTATCAAGCCGCATGAACCGTGGAACGACAAGGCCGGTGCCGCTGTGTACCTGATGCAGCTTATCGACAAGTACAAGATTGACCTCATCGCCATCGGTAACGGAACCGCGAGCCGCGAGACCGACGCCTTCTGTGGCGAGATGGCCCTCAAGTTCAAGGGCAAGGTTCCGCCGCGCGTTATCGTGAGCGAGGCCGGCGCTTCCGTTTACAGCGCAAGCATGATTGCCATCCAGGAATTCCCGAAGGAAGACGTGACGACCCGCGGCGCTATTTCCATTGGCCGCCGCCTGCAGGACCCGCTGGCCGAACTCGTGAAGGTGGACCCGCAGTCCATCGGTGTTGGCCAGTACCAGCATGACGTGAACCAGCGCGAACTCAAGAAGCGCCTCGACGAAGTGGTGGAAAGCTGCGTGAACATGGTCGGTGTCGACGTGAACAGCGCTTCCGCTCCTCTCCTCTCTCATGTGGCGGGCCTCAGCAACACGCTTTCCGAGGCTATCGTGAAGTACCGCGAAGAGAACGGCGCGTTCGCTAGCCGCGACGACCTGAAGAAGGTGAAGGGCTTCGGTCCGAAGGCCTTCGAGCAGGCTGCAGGCTTCATGCGCATCCCGGGTGCAGAGAACCCGCTTGACGATTCCGCGGTTCACCCCGAAAACTACGCCCTCGTGGAACAGATGGCCGAGAAGGTCGGCGTTCCCGTGAAGGATATCGTGGGCAATGCCGAAGCGGTGAAGGCCATCAAGATTGACGAGTTCCTTTCCGACGAAGTGGGTAAGGCTACTCTCGACGACATCGTGAAGGAACTGCAGAAGCCGAGCCGCGACCCGCGTAAGGAATTCCGTTACGCGAAGTTCGATGACCGCATCAAGACCATCAACGACCTCGTTACGGGCAGCTGGATGGAAGGCGTGGTTACGAACGTGGCGAACTTCGGAGCCTTTGTGGATATTGGCGTTCACCAGGATGGCCTCGTTCACATTTCTGAAATTAGCGACAAGTATGTGACCGACGCGAAGGAAGTCCTCACGGTGGGTGACGTCGTGAAGGTGCGCGTGGTTGCGGTTGATGCGAACCAGAAGCGCATCAGCCTTTCCATGAAGCAGGAGACTGCCGACGGCGTCGCCGGTGCCGGAGCAAACGGTCCGCGTGGTCAGCGTGTTGGCGGCCCTCGCGGTCGCGACGCTCGTGGTGGCGGTCGCGGTTTTGGCGGTCGTGACAACCGTGGAGGTCGCCCGCAGGGTGGCATACAGGGTCACGCGACTTTGGCCGACCTCAAGGCGCACATTGCAGGCAAGGAACGCCCGGGTTTTGCTCCCAAAAAGCAGGCCCCCGCCCAGCCGCAAAAGATGAGCGCCCTCCTGAAGAACATCAAAAAGGGACGCTAGCTTTAGTTGGCGCTAATCGTGTAGACTTCGTGGCTGCGGTCCTTTTCGTCCGCAGCCTCGTATTCCATTTCGGAATTCAAGAAGAAAAGTTCTGGGATGTCCATTTCGACAACAGAGCCGTTGACTTTGACGCTCGGTGTGCCTGACCATATTGTGTTCCCCGTTTGACATGTTGCCGGCGCTTTTTTCTTTTTCGGTTGCTGCTGCGCCAAGGGTGGCGACTTTGTTTAGCTTCGCGAAGAACATGATTGTGTAAATAAAAATCTTTCATAAAAATGCAGATTTTTGGTAAAAATCCATTAATTTTCATAAAAAGTCGATTATTTAGCAGAAATATGTTGTAAAATGTGTAAAAAATATTTATTTTAAGGTCATGTGCATCGCTTTAGAACATTTGTACGATTACGACGACTTCCGCAAGTTCCTGCAAGACTACTTTGAGGAACAAAAGAAGATGCGTTCGATTTTCAGCCACCGCTTTTTTGCGGCGAAGGCGGGTTTCAGCAGTTCCTCGTACTGCCTGAACGTGATCCGCGGGCGTTTTAACCTCACGCCCAAATCCATCGAGAAGATTGCGAAGGCGATGGATTTCGAGCCGCTGCAAAAGGAATACTTCGAGGCGCTGGTCCAGTACAACCAGGCGCACCAGGTGGACGAACGCGAGAGCGCCTGGGAACAGATTTTGCAGATTCGCAAGCAGATCGAGTTCACGCACCTCTCGAACCGCGAGCAGGAATATTTTTCTAAGTGGTACTACCCGGTGGTGCGCGAAGCCGCGGTGAACAGCGGCTGGAACGGCGACTTTACGGTGCTCGCCCGCACAATAGATCCGCAGATTACGACCGAGGAGGCGCGCGAGGCTGTCAAAAACCTTGAGAGTTGGGGCCTAATCCGTAAGGTGGACAGCTCGCACTACGCCGAGACGTCGCAAATGGTGGATGCCAAGGGCGTTGCCCCCATGGCGTTGCGCCAGATCCGCCGCGAGTACATGCAGCACGCCATTGGTGCGGTGGAGTCCAAGCCGAGGCACGAGCGCTTTGCCGCGTTCACGACGCTCGCCATGAGCGAGAACTCGTACAGGTATGCCGTAGAAGTTTTGGAGGAGGCCCGCAAAAAAATCATTGCGCGTGCCGCGAATGACTTGAACGTGGAGCGCGTTTACGAGATGATGCTGGTCGCGTTCCCCATGAGCAAAAAGATGGAGAAGGAGGTCGGCAAATGAAGAAGTTTGGATTGATCAGGACCGCCCTCTGGTTTACCGCCGCCGGTTGCCTTGTGGCCTGCGGCGACTCCGCCTCCGACGATGTCGCTGGCGGCGTGACCGACATTGGGAACTCCATCGCGGGTGTCGTGGTGGACGGCAGCGGCAAGCCCGTGGAGGCTGCCCGCGTGGTGGCGTACTACGACAGCTGGGACCGCACTTCCATTAAGGACTCGGTGGAGACCGTGACCGACGCGAAAGGCGCCTTTGAAGTGCGCGTGGCCGGTAGCGCCTCGTTTGTGCTGTACGCCGAGCGCGACGAGGATTGCGCGCTCATGTCGGGGTTTGGTCTGGGTGCCGGCGATTCGGCCAAGTGGAACATGACCATTGGCGAGCGCCGCACGCTCACGAGCCGCGTGCTGGGCAAAACGGCCGGCTACATGCGCGTGGTCGGCAGCGGCCTGCAGGCGGAACTTGAAGAAAACGGAACGTTTAGCATGGAGGGGCTCCCGCCGGGCGAAATCTCGTTGGTGTACGTGGAGAACGACTCGGCTCAGGCCCGCTTGGAATTTGAGCTGGGCGACGCCCCCGATACCATTGCGCTTCCGGCTTTGGAAGTTCTTGAGGCCAACGACACCTGGCTTGGCATCAAGGACTTCAGGTTCTACCGTGACGAAGGCTTTGGCGGAATTCAGGTGCACATGGAAGAAGGTGTGGAAGTTCCGCCCGACACGGTTTTGGTAACTGCCCCGGCAAACTTGCCCGAGGGCTTCACTTACCCGGTGCTCATATCGACGGTGGGCATCGACAGCGCCAACATGGAACTTTTGGCCTCTGGCAAGGCCGCCCCTTACGAGGTGGAGTACTGGGATAGCGAAGAGGCGTTGCTCTGGGTGGGAGTCGAATCAGAAGACGAAACCTTGGCGGTGCTCCGCATGAACGGCGACGTGAAGGTCGTGGGGAGCGATTCTGCCGAGGCCTCGGCGACGGCGGACTCGGCGGGACTTTTTGGTCGCGGTCTTACACTTGCCCCCGGCCAGTACATTGACCTGGGGAGCCTGGACCCCTGCGTGGGCGACTTTACCATCTCGCTTTGGACCAAGTGGATGGGCCCCAACGGTGAACACCAGATTCTGGTTTCGCAGCGCGCCTACTGGAGTGATTCCACCTCGAGGTTCCAGTGGCATTACGAGGTGAACCACGGGGTGTTCACCGTGATGAAGAGCATGCCCAACTACCCCGAGGCCATTGTCTTTGGCGATTCTTCCATTGTGCCTATAGGCGAGTGGGCGCACCTGGCGCTGGTCTCCCAGGGTGGCGTCGTGACCATGTACGTGAACGGCGAACAGGTGGGCGAGTCCCAGGAATTTACGCCCAATGACCTATCGCGCCCGGTGCCGCTGCGCGTTGGCGGCAACGAGGTGGACACCGAAACCTGGAACGGCGCCCTGGACGAGGTCCGCATCGAGACGGTGGCTCGAAGTGCCGAGTGGGTCAAGGCTGCTTACGAGGCTGGCAAGAGTTTTGCGGAGTAGCGCCCTGGATTATTCTCCCTTGCGTGGTACAAAAAACAGCACCCGAGGTTCGGGTGCTTAAATTTTTGCCAAGGGGCGCCGTTACACGCCCCAAGTTAATGGCGATTACGGACGCCTCGTTTCACTACGGTGTCTATGCTTCGGCTCGGATATAGCAAAATGCGAGCATTTTGCTGCATCACTCGCCTTGTGCATTACGGACGCCTTCGTTTCACTACGGCGTCTATGCTTCGGCTCGGTCATAAGAACGAACGAGTTCGTTCTTGCGACACTCGCCTTACGCATTACTCGTACTTGATCACGCCGGCCGGGCAAGAGTCAGCGGCGTCCTTGATTTCGCTTTCGTAAGCGGAATAGTCGACACCTTCCTTGACCTGCATCTTTTCGGGAACGCTGAACACTGCATCGCAAGTTGCTTCGCAAGCACCGCAGGAGACGCATTCGTCGTTAGATTCATCGAGCCAAACTTTTGTAATAGCCATAATTTACCTCTTGTGTCTTTGGTTTGTGATTAGTCTAAAGATATAAAAAAATGGTGCTGTAAAGGGGAAAATTCTGTAATGGGGTGGATTTTTTCTAAATTTGCGGGCGGAAATTCACCGTCTTTTAAGGCGAACAAATCGAGAGGACAGCACTTGCGATGAAAAAAGTGGTTGTAAAAATTGGTGGCAGCCTGGCAATCGACGAAGCCAAGCTCGCTGATTTTGTGTCGGCAGTCTCTACACTTCCCGGTAGTGGCTGTCAGGTGGCCGTGGTTCACGGCGGTGGCAAGGATATCAACGAGAATATCGCCTTGCTCAAGGAACAACCGACATTCATTGATGGCCTGCGAGTGACGACTCCCGGCATCATGAAGATGGTCGAGATGACCCTCTCTGGCCACGTGAACAAGAAGCTTGTGCGCATGCTCTTGAACAACGGCTGTGGCGCCGTTGGCATTTCGGGCGTAGACGCGAACCTGTTCCAGGTCGAAAAAAAGCAGGGCAAGGTGGACCTTGGCTTGGTGGGTGAAATCAAGAAGGTGAACCCGGGCATTGTGACCGCGCTCTGGGGGGCGGGGTTTGTTCCCGTGGTGAGCCCGATTTCGATTGGTCCCGACGCTAACGGTAACGGCGTGAGCTGGAACGTGAACGCCGACACCGCCGCAAGCGAACTGGCTGTGGCGCTCGAAGCCGACCAGTTCGTGCTGGTGAGCGACGTGCCGGGCGTGATGGACGAAAACAAGAACGTGATTCCCGAACTGAGCGAGGCGGACGCCGAAAAGCTGATTGAAGCCGGCGTCATCTCCGGCGGTATGATTCCCAAAGTCCGCGAGAGTTTCAAGTCGATCCGACGAGGACTCAAGAGTATCCACATCGTGGGTTGGAAGGACGCGGAACACTTTGGTAAACAAATTAATGGAGATTTAAACTATGGCACAATCTTGCGCTAACCTGCTCGAACAGGACAAACAAATTATCGCGCCGCTCTACGGCAAGGCTGACATCAACTTCGTGAAGGGCGAAGGCTCTTACCTCTACGACGACCAGGGCAACAAGTACCTGGACTTCGTGGCGGGTATCGCCGTGAACGCGCTCGGTCACCAGAACCAGGCTATCAAGGATGCTGTGGTGGAACAGATGAACCACTTCAACCACATCAGCAACCTCTACCCGAACTACCCGCAGATCGAACTGGGCAAGGCCCTGTTGGAGATCACCAAGTTCGACAAGGCCTTCTTCTGCAACTCGGGTACCGAAGCTAATGAAGGTGCAATCAAGTTTGCTCGTAAGTACTTCGACCGGAAGGGCGAAAAGAACAGGCAGAAGATCGTGACCTTTGTGAACAGCTTCCACGGAAGGACTTATGCAGCGCTTTCTGCGACAGGCCAGCCGGCTATCAGGGAAGGCTTCGGCTCCATGCCGGGCGACTTCGTTCACGTGACTTGGAATGACTGCGCAGCATTGAAGACCGAAGTCAACAAGGACACTTGCGCTATCATGCTCGAAAGCCTCGCGGCCGAAGGCGGCGTGATGACGCTTTCGAAGGAGATGGTCGAGACCATCAACGGCTTGCAGAAGGAATTCGGCTGCCTCGTGATTGTCGACGAAGTGCAGGCGGGCGTGGGACGTCTCGGGACCTTCCTCGGTTTCGAAAAGTACGGCTTGAATCCGGACCTCGTAACGCTTGCCAAGGGCATCGGTGGCGGTCTTCCGCTCGGTGCAGTGCTGCTGCGTCAGAAGATTGCCGACCAGCTCAAGGCCGGTGACCACGGTACAACTTTCGGCGGAAACCCGATTGCATGCGCTGCTGGTCTCGCTGTCGTGAAGCAGATTCCGGGGCTGCTCAAGAATGTGGAAGAACGCTCCGCTCAGCTGAAGGCCGGCCTGAACGCTCTCGTCGAGAAGTATGCTTTCGCCAAGGAAGTCCGCGGCGAAGGCCTGATTCTCGGTGTCGCGCTTGACGAATCCATGCCGGTGAACAACATCATCGCTGCTGCACGCGCCGAAAAGCTCATGGTGCTTTCTGCCAAGGGCAATGTGCTGCGTCTCCTCCCGCCGCTGAATGTGAGCGCCGCCGAATGCGACGAGGCTCTCGCCAAGCTCGAGAAGGCCTGCGAAAGCCTGTAGCTTTGGACTGCCGCACCTTCGGCTCACAGTGACATGATGCGTGTTTTATATATATATTAAAGCACAGGAGCTTTTTAACAAGGAGTTCTTGTGCGATTGAGCCGTCTGACATTGCCGGTTTTGCCTGTTTTGACGTTTGCCCTGGTGGCGTGCGACGATTCAGGCGTTACTGATTATACCGTCAAAAAAGAGGTGGGACCTTCTGTCAAGGACATTGTTTCTTCGACAAGCGACGAACCGAGTTCATCGGAGACTTATTCAGAAATCAAGTCAAATTTGTCCGAGGAGGACTCGACCTCCGCGATAGAGGTAAATTTGAGCTTTGCCGAAAAGTCTTCGTCGAGCGCAGTGACGAATCCAATATCTGCGATAGTTGTCCCGTCTTCTTCTGAGGCTACATTGATTCCTGAAAATACCGAGTATGGCTCTTGTGCCTCGAAGGTTGAGGTGATTGAGTTGAACGGTTCTGTTGTATGGGAGTATTCCAGGGGCCCGGCCATTACTACCCCGATGGATTTGCTCTCGTCGAAATTTGAGTGGGCGCTTGAAGGGGGGACCCCATCGGCTTATTCTGTGACGGGAAACGCGGTTACTCCCGCGATAACCTATACAACGTCTGGTATAAAGAAAGCCTCTTTGACGATTAGGACGCCAAATGGCACGGGAATACTGCAATGCACTCCGCTCTTGGTGATCGAGCCGAAAACCGCCGAATAACATTGTAGATCCATACGTTGGACCGCGATGGACTGCCGCGCCCTGCGGGCTCGCAACGGCAGGAACCTAAAAAACCTCGGCAAAGCCGAGGCATTTTTTTTATTCCTTGATAGTCGGGGCTTGCCGTGCCACAGGCGCGAGCTCTCCGTGCTTGCGGAACAGGTGCTTTACGAGCGTGCCGAATCCGCGGAGCACGCGGTAGCGTTCGCGCGGGTTCTTGATGGCCATGATGCCCTGGCGCAAAATGTAGCTCGGACGCAGGTAGAACTCGCGGCGGGCCTTGTCGCAAAAGTCCACGAGCGCCTGGCTAGTGAGTTCGCCACGCTGGATGGTGGTGCGGTGGAAACCGTCCTTGTCCAGCCACTGGTTGTAATCCTTGGTCTTGAGTGCGCCGCTTGCGAGCGCCTCCTTGTAGGCCTCGGTGCCGGGGTACGCCATGATGGGGTAGAACTGCGCCGTGTTGGGGTTCAACTTTTTGGCATAGTTGAGGGTCTCACGGAGCGTCGCCGGGGTATCACCCGGGTTCCCCACCATAAAGCAGCCATGTACCAGGAGCCCCGCCTTGCGTGCGTTCTTGGTAAACTCGATCGCCTTGTCGGTGTTCTTGACGCCCTTGTGGATGTTCTGCAAAACTTCGGGGCTTGCGCTTTCAAAGCCCACGCACATTTCGCGTCCGCCGGCTTTTTTCATGAGCTTGAGCAGGTCGAGCGGAACGTCGGCGCGGGCGTTGCAACTCCACGTGATCTTGAGCTTGCGTTCCAGAATCAGGTTGCAGATTTCCTTCACGTGCTCGTGGTTTGCGGTAAAGGTGTCGTCCTCGAAAAAGACTTCGCCTAGGTCCTCGAAATTTTCTTTGATGTACTGCAGTTCGTCGACCACATCCTTGGGGTCGCGCATGCGGAACTTGTGACCGTTGAGCGTTTGCGGGATTACGCAGTAGCTGCAGCGGTTGGGGCAGCCACGGCCGCTCAAAATCACGATGAGCGGGTTCAGGTTCGCGCCGTAGAAATACTTTTTGTAGCAGCTGTAGAGGTGCTTGCGGTAGACCTTCGAGACCCACGGGATTTCGTTGAGGTTCTCGATCTTGGGACCCTCGGGCTGGAAGTCGACTTTGCCCTCGGCGGTGCGGTAGGCGAGGCCGGGGAACTGTCCAATGGGCTGCCCGTCGCCGCGGAGGCTCCTCACCAGGTTCCGGCAAGTGTAGTCGGCTTCGCCGATTACCACGTAATCGAGTGCGGGTTCCATTTCCATGGATTCGAGCGGTTCGGCGGTAGCGTGGGTGCCCATGATGGCGACCTTGCAGCCAATCTGTTCCTTGATGGCCCTGACCACCTTGAGGTCGTTCAAAATGCTGGGAGTGCTCGTGCTGCAAATGACCAGTTCGGGTGCAAATTTCTTGATGCCCTCGAGCGTCTGCGGGAGGTCCAGTTCCATGGCGGGGCTGTCGATGAGTTGAATCTCGTTGCCATCGGCTTCGCAAACGCCGGCGGCATAACTCAAAAACATGGGCCAATAAAGCGTGCTGGACTTGGTAACGCAGGGGCTACGGGATTCCCGACTGAACATCGGGTGGAAGGGCGGATTTAAAAAAGTAACATGCATGTCGCCCACAAAATACATAATCTAAGGCGATAATGCTACATTTTAGTGCGATGAAAAATCTTTTTTTCGTGCTATTTGCGTGTTGCGGTTTTATCAACGCGCTTGCTGCGGAGCCCGAGGCCCCTGTGTCCACCTTGGATACGGTCAAAACAATGTTTGACGACGGCTCCCTGGCCCGCCTGTACACGGTCCGCCATGGGACCGACGTTCGCGAGGGCGTTTCGTGGACATACCACCCCAACGGCAAACTCGCCATCGAAGTCCCGTACAAAGACGGCAAGATGGACGGCGTGTTCCGCAGCTACTACGAAAGCGGCAAGGTGTGGCAGACCATCGGTTACAGGGGCGGCATTGAAGAAGGCTTTAGCACCAGCTATTACGAGAACGGAAAAAAACAGTCCCGCGAGAGCTACAAGAACGGCGTGCTCGACGGCGTGAGTGAAGAGTACGACGAGCGTGGACTGGTCCGCCGCAAAATCCCTTACGTGAACGGGCACATCCACGGCAAGGCGCAGGTCTATGACGACCTAGGCGCGCTCAAAGAAGAGATGACGTTCGAGAACGGGCTTCGCAACGGGACATACCGCCGCTACCAAAAGGGCGTAAAGGTGCTTGAAGCGGAATTCCAAGCGAACCGCTGCGTCAAGAATTGCGACTTTTAGGCTTCACTGCGTTCCACACCATGTAGCCGATGAAGAGTACTCCCGCTGCAAGCAGAGCAATGGCGAGTTCCGAGTTGTACTTTTCGATCAGGTCCTTTTGGCCGTGGGCGAGGTAGCCCAAAAAGGCGAGCACGCAGTTCCAAATGGTTGCGCCCAGGAATGTGAATAAAGTAAACGGAACTAGTTTCATGTTGGCAAGGCCCGCCGGTATCGAGATCAACTGGCGAATGACCGTGATGAGCCTGCCGATAAACGTCGAGATGGCGCCGTGCTTGCGGAAGTAGTCCTCGGCCTTTTCGACCTTCTGCTTGTCAATGAGCAAAAAGTGCCCTAGGCGGCTGTCGGCGAACTTGTATATAATGGGGCGTCCCAGGAATTTAGCGAGGAAGTAGTTGATGAACGCACCGATGAGGGCGCCCATGCTGCCGGCGAGTACAATGAAGGCGATGTTCAAGCTGGAGCCGGGCTGCATGGCCTGGTAGGCCGCCGGCGGAATCACGAGCTCGGACGGGAAGGGGATGAACGAACTCTCGATGGCCATCAACAGCGCGATGGTCCAGTAGTTGAGGTTGCTGTTGTACCAGTCAATAATCTGGGTGTAGATGCTTGCGGACTCGCCGGAGTCACCAGCAAAGGAGGCTCCTGCAAACAGGAGCACTAGGAGAAAAACTGTTTTGACTTTCATTGAACTAAAGAAAGGTTACTTCTTCTTGCCTTTCTTTTTGGCAGAAGATTTCTTTTTGGCCTTGGCTGCAGCCTTCTTGGCGTTGCGGCTCTTTTTCTTGGGGGCGACTTCCTCTTCGGGTTCTTCCTCCGGTTCCTCGACCTGCGGTTCGGGTTCGGCGTATTCCGGAGTCTGGACTTCGATCATGGAGGGTTCAGTCGTATTAGCCGCCTTGAGCGCAGCCTTGGCTTCTTCAACGTACTTGCCGTTGGGGAAGCGCTTCAGGTAAATCTCGTAGTCCTTGAGGCGGTTGCCGCTCTTGACGAGTTCAAAGATGCCGGCTTCAGCCTCGTCGCGGAAGGCGCCATCGGGATTGTCGTTCAAGTAGATGAGGTAGGCCTTGAAGGTGTTCTGGGCCTGGATCTCACGGAACTTGTGGTATTCGCTCAGGGTCTTGATTTTGGCTTCGACCTCGCTACGACGCGGAGAGTCGGGGTAGTACTCCAAGTACATCTCAAGCATTTCGGGGTCGTTGGACGCCATGACCTGGTCGAAGCGGGAATCCTCTTGGCGGACCTGGTATTCCTTCAACTGCACCTTACCGGTATCCAAGGTCGCATAGAGCTTTTCCTTGGTGGCGAGGTCTGCCGGGTGGCAGAAGGCGAGGAAGCTCTCGAGCACGTCGCTGAACTGGGTTCGGGTGTAGGCTTCGCTCATGTCGGGGAGTTCGCCGTCTTCGTCGAGGAAGAAGCGGTAGTCGCGCTCGATGGCCATGCAGTCCCAGTCAGAAAGGGTGTCCTTGACTTCGCTGTTCTGGCGGAGCACGTCGTCGCGGTCGTGCAGCTTGTAGCGCATGCGGCGGTCACGGCGGCTCTCGCGGCCGAAGTCGAGGGAGAACTCAAGACCGACGCGGACCGGGTACTTGTAAGAAATCTTGTCGAATTCGATTCCGGAGTATGCAGGCGGGAGCCCTTCGATTGTTTTTTCGTTGACCTTGTTTGTCGCCTTGAAGTCTTCGTAGGGCAGGAACTCCTTGCGTACGTTGATGGCGACCTTGAGGTCCACGTCCTGGAATACTTCGGTAATGCGGTATTCCAAGGCGCCCGAAACAAACGCCGTGGGGGCGTATTCGGTCACGTCACGCTGGGTGCCCTGAACGTCGTTGGTGAAGGTGAAGAACTGGAAACCGTAGCCGCCCAAAACCCTGAGGTCGAAGTCACCGCCAATATTGAAGGTGAAACCGGCTAGCACAGACGGGGCGTAAGAGCGGAAACTCAGAGTCTGGTCGTCACTTTTGCACCCATCTGTGTCGTTGCAGGTGCTAGAGTTGGATGCCCCATCAAAGTAATAGCGGTCATCGCTCAAAATGTCGCCAAAGTTCTTAGAATTGAAGTTAAAAATAAAGGTGTTGAGTTCGGCACCCAGCCAAAGGGTGAACGGAATGTCGGCCTTCCAGAACGGGGTGATGAGCGGGCTCCACAAAAAGCCCATGGAGAGCGGTACCGTGAACATTTCCTCGTCGATCTCGCGGGTGACGAGACCTTTCTTGGAGTCTTTATCGACTAGGAACTGGGGGTCGGAATCTTCAAAAACAAGGATTGCAGGTTCGGCCTGCAAATACAACTGCATTCGCCAATTGGAACGCTCAAAGTCGGCAGCGGAGGCCGCCACCGTGAGAAGCAATAAAGTAAATAAAATTCTACGCATCACTACAAATTTAGGATTTATTTACAAAAAAGGGTGGCCTATGGGTCGAAAATATGGTTAAAAAGCGAGGAAAAAGCCCACTCCAAAGAGAATTACGCTCGCTCCGGCCAGCGATGCGCCGATAATCATTTTTTTATCGCCCGAATCGACCAAGTCGTGGTTCTTTTTGACCTTGTTCTGGAAGTTCTCTCCGTACGAGGATCCCGGCATTTGGAGCTGGCTCTTGATCTCGTCGGCGTCGTCATAGTCTTGGCTGCCCAGGTAGGCGAATATGGCTCCCATGATAAGCGGGGCTATGGAGGTCCCCATTAAAATATGCCCTACGCGGAGCATGGTGCGGTCGTGTTCCCATTCCTTTTGTTTGGCGATGTCGTCAACGTTGGTAATGCGTTCCATCTCGATGTTGAGGCGGGTCTCGGCGACTGGAGCCACATAGAACGAAACAACGGTGTCTCTGTAACCGGCGCGACGGAGCGTGATGTTTGCCATGCCCGGGTCGTTCAAGTGGAACTTGCCTGGGGTTTTGATGAGTGTTTCGCTGTGCTTGGTAATAGGGGCGGAACCGGCGAACACTTCAGCGTCGGAGGGGGTGGATATCACGTGGATCTCGGGCGAGATGGGCTTGAGCTTGATGTTCACCTTGGTTGTGTCGCCTGGGATGGGACGAATGACGCTTTGCGCACCCCACAGTTGTTCACCCACGTTCCAATAGGCATTGAGCGTTATTTTGTTTGTATCGCGCGTGGGGAAGGTGCAGGGTGTCCGGCAAATGGCGTTGATATCGGGGCGCGAAACAGTGGCGCCCTCGGGGGTTGTTTCTACCGATATGTAGCTGGTCTTTGGGGCGGGGATGGCTTCGGGTTCGGGCTTAGCCTGCATAAGCAGGACCTTCATTTTGTTGTTTTCTATAGCGCTGCTCAAGGCGGCATTTTTGGCGACGTTTATCTTGGACATGTAGATTTCAGGCAGGTCGTCGTGGAGGGTCGCCTTGGAGAGTTCGACCCCGATGCTGTCGGGGGTGGAGCCTGCGCCCATTTTGCCAACGTAGACGTTTTTGGCGCCGCCATGCAACAGAGTGTTTTGTATGCAAATGTTGTCGTGACATTCGGGGATGTCGCTGCGCCTAATGATTTGAACTTGCTCGTTGGCCTCGTACAATAGCGTTGCGGCGATCGCCGTCAGTTGTTGCGAGAGGAGGGTGTCGGCGTAGGTTCCCTCGAACGAGACAAATATGTTGCCGCTCCAGGTTTGTGTCGCGGGTGCGGCGGCTGTCGCGAGGTCGGTGGAATCCGTAGCCGCAGAATCAGCAACGGCCGTCACGGTGGCGGTGTCGGCTTGTGCGGGGACTGCTGCCGGTGCTGGGTGCAGCAGGTCGTTCCCTTGCTCGTCGACAATGCTCTTGAACTTGTCTTTGTGGAGGCGGATTACGGTAAACTGGTTCTTGATGTAGCCGCCCAGCTGGACGGTGTCGTTTTGGATGCCCAAAAACTGGGCCGACTGCTTTGTACCCGAAACCAATTCCACATTGACTTTGGGACCCTGTTGCCCTTGGGCGAAGGCGGAAGTCGCTAGTAGGAAGGTTAATATTGCGAGAAGTTTTTTCATATAGCACCTAAAATGAAAATACTACACCGGTTGTAAAAATGATTCCGCCAAGAACAAGGCCGAACTGCGCCAGGTATCGTGCGTTTTGCGCCGATTCGCGGTAGTCGAGGAATTGGTCCAGCGATTTTTGATATTCGTCATCTTTAATAAGCGTTTTTTTGATGTCGTCTTTTTTGCGGTTCGCCTGCTCTATGTTGTACCACGACACAATTGCCGAGATGCCACTCATTAAGAAGGGGGCGAGGGAAGTGAGCAAAAGTTTGTGACCGAGCTTGCGGCGGTCGCGGTGCGCAATTTCGCCGTACTGTTTTTCGGTCTTTGCTTCGTCGTAATGGGGACGGAGCGCTACAATCAAAAAAGAGGTGTCTTTTTGCGATAGCTGGACGTTGATGCTGGTGTCGGCGAACTCGGGGCGGAACAAGGTGACCTGGATACTGGATTCGCCTGCGGGCACTTCGATAAAGCCTGGAAGCTTGTAGTCGGGTTCGCTGGCGTGGTTCGGCTTGGTGTTGTTGATGTAGGCGTCGGCATACGAGGGATTGGTGGAAATGTGCAGGTACTTGGGCTGGAGCTGGACGCTATCTGTAGGGCTTTGCGCCATGGCGGCGGCAAAACCAAGGAGGAGTACGAGAATGGAAATGATTGGCTTGTTCATTTACATCCCCCTCTCTAAAAAAGGACCGCTTATGGAGGCAGAATCTGCGCTGTTGTCGACGTGCCAATAAATGTTGTGGGTCTCGTTCCGGCTGTAGTCTCGTGCGATAATCTTGACATTGCACGATACGGCGCACGGGTTTTCAAATGTGACTATAGGCGGTTCAAAGGTGTAGGCAAGTGTGTCGAAATCGGTTATTACCGAGATGTGCGACGGGTTGACTGCGGAGCCGTTGTCCAAAATGTAGAAAGCGAGCATATCCTTTGGCGAAAAAACGTTTTGAAGCGGAGTGACGACGGGGGGCGTTTTGTCGTAGAATACGACGGTGTCGGTTGTGTAAAGCGAGGGGGCAGTTACGTTCATCTCGATATTGGCGGTGCGGGTGAATTCGTTGGAGTATGGCGAACTCTGGAAGTCCGTTTTCATGGTTTCTTCGAGGTAAATGTGCAACCCTGACTGCGGGAGTACGCGAATGTCAAAGCTTGTTTCGGCAAGTGTGCTGTTGTAGGTGCCAATGGTGTCTTGTGACGAATTCACAACGGTGATTTGCGTGTTGACGCGGTCGTAACCCCACAGGTTGTCGTAGTAAATGGGGATGGTGATGCGGGCGGAATCGGAACCGACGAACTTTGTGGTGAAATGGTAAATGGGGGTTTTCTTTTCTTCAGAGAAGCCGTCGTTGGTGGAGTTGATGGCTGCAATGCCCCAGTAGACGGTGACGGAGGAGTCGCCCAAAGCCTGTGGGAACAATGGACCGGAAATGTGCCCGTTTTTATTGCAGGCGCCGGTGGCCTGCAGCGATTCCCATACGTCATCCTTGTTTAGGGATGCAAAAATGCCGCAGGACGCGGTTTCCCATTCGTCTGTCCCCTGCACAACCCACTTGAGGTCAACGCCTTCTTTTGAATGGGGGTCCACGAGGTTGTTCCCGTTCTCGGGACTGGTGATGGTGACCGAGATGGGCGTGTTTACGTAGACTTCGGCGGTGTCGGTGATGGTGTCGCCGGCGAGATCCGTTGATTGCAATATGACCAGGTGCCGTCCGGCCTTTTCAAAGGAATAGCGGAACGACGTAAGGTTGAAGTTGTTCCCGTCAACATCCCAGTTTTTGCCCAATATGTAAAGGTCAGCTTCATCACTGGTGATAAAGACGTCGCCTAGGGAATAAGCCGCTGCGAACTTGATGACTTCCCCTGTGTCTAGGTAATACCTTTTGGACGGGAACCCGTAATTGTAGGGTTCGCCATAAGACCTTTCGGGGAGCATGTAAATGTATTGCCCAATCACGGGGACGCTCCCGGCTTCAAAGCGGGAATCGTCGCCGCAACTGCAAAGGGCTTGCGTGAGCAAAGCCGCCGTGGCAAAGAGGAACAGAGGGCGTAACTTATTCATTGCCACCCTCCCCAAATTTGCGGTATACGGTCCAGTCGGACCATTGCGTAATGCCGTTGGTGTAGCGTATGCCCGTGCGCATGTAGTTTACGGAGTCGGGGAAGAGCGCGCTCGTAATCAAAAAACTGTAGCTGTTTTGGCCATTGTAGCCGGCTGCGATGGGGTTTGAATCTTTGAAAATGCTAAAGAGGAACACCTCGGGCACAAACCCGTATGGATTTTGGTCTTCTATGAAAATCTTTAAAACGGTGCTGTCGCCCAAGGTGGTGTCGCTGTTGCAGGCAAACCATTTTAAGGACGGCCTAATATAGTAGTTCCTGACGGTTTCGTTGTTGGATCTGTCTTTTGCGGTTACGGTCAAGAGTGTATGGCGGAAGGACTGGAAACTCCTGGGGATGACTGTGTACAGTTGGTTGTCTTTGATTTTTATGTCAATAGTTTGCCCGTCAATTTGTGCGGCGCGGTAGTAGGAGTATTTGTCTTCCAGTGAGTCATAGGTAAAAAAGAGGGTGTCGGCAAAGTCGATGGTGTCGCCGTTGTGGGCGCCAATCAAATCGATGGAAGGCTTGATGGTGTCGATCAACGTGATGTTGCCGATATCCTTGATTTCGTTTTCACGAAGCGAAATTTTTTTGAGGTTGCTTTGATAGTGAGGGTGGTTCAACAGGGATATTGAAATTTGGTAGTTCCCTGCCTTGACCGGAGAAACCAGGAAGGGGGTGATACGTGCGGACCTGTGATTGATGGTGTCTGTTTGGAGCAACTGCCCGGTGGTGTCGTATATAGAAAGAAGGCAGGACCAAAAAAAACGATCGAGTTCCTTGATTTGCACGCTCCCGGTTATCCCGGATTCGCCGAGGACGCCCTGGGTAAAGAAGTGGCCTGAGAGGGAGTCGTTGGATGGCATGCCGAGCTCGTTGATGGCGGAGACTTGCCAATCGTAGCGCTTTAGTGGTTGCAACGGTTCGTTGTAGGTAAACACGTTCCCAGGAACAATGGTGTCGACCAAAATGTCCCCCCTAAAATCGGTAAGCGTAAAGTGATTGTGGACTTTGTAAATGGAGTCGGGGTCGTAGGCGTTCCAGGCAAACGAAATGCCGCCCTGTGTGGGGAGCCCCTGCGAACCATTGGCCGGGATAAAAACGTTTTCGTTGAGCAGAGGCGGCTTGGTAACCCATATTTGGAGCGTGTCGGAGAGTGTGTCGCCAAAGTAGTCTATTAGGACCAGGGCCACCTTGTGGTGCCCTGGTTTGGTAATCGCCCTGCGGAAGCTGAATTCAGAGGCGAAGTGCTCGCCGTCCAAAGTCCAGTAGTAGTGCTGTAGACGGATGGACTTGGAAGGCTTGACTTCGGCAATAAAAATAATGGTATCGCCGAGCTGCACTGTGTCTGCCTTGATCTGGATGCTGATGGAGTCAATGTCGAGTGCCATTTGGGCGCTAATGGTGACTTCGTTGACATCGTTCTCGTTGTACAGGTAGTCGTCGCTGTTGGTGCAGGCGAAAATGAACAGGGAGACAATGAGTAACCAGTACTTCATTTTTTGCCTCCCAGGGTGTCTACTACGTAAAAATGACAAACCGGCAGTGTGTCGGAGTCTCCGTGGGAGTCCGAAACAAGGACTTGGAACGTGTGAGCCCCTTCGTTAAAACCGGACTGCATGATTTGAGTCAGCGAACCAATGTCGTAGGA
Source organism: Fibrobacter sp. UWP2 (assembly GCF_900141705.1). Classification (NCBI taxonomy): domain Bacteria; kingdom Pseudomonadati; phylum Fibrobacterota; class Fibrobacteria; order Fibrobacterales; family Fibrobacteraceae; genus Fibrobacter; species Fibrobacter sp. UWP2. The sequence continues at coordinate 390,899 of NZ_FQYM01000001.1, read as the reverse complement.
GACGGAGTCGATAATCAAAACGTAGGAGAGCGAGTCTTCGTAACGCAGGTCGGGGTCGGTGGCGCCCCACGTGAACGGGAACGAAGTCGAGAGGGTCCCGTATAGAGTGTCCTTGTTGGCAGGGGTTGTGACGGAGTCCATTTTGGGCGGGGTGTTCACGATGACATTGAATTTGACTGTCATGGAGTTTCCCTGCTGGTCGGTGATTTGTAAAGTATTTGGGATGAATATTGGTGCGGTTTCTTCGTCGATGACGAACTCGTCCCCCGTCCCGACGCTCTTGAGGTCCGAGGAATCGGCAAATATTCCCGTGCGGAACCATTCAAAAGAGAGTTCCTTTTTGTATTGCCTGGGGTATACGTCCACCTTGAGTGTCGCTGGGTCGGAAGGGTGTATTTTGAGGGTCGTCGAATCCGAAATCCCCTTTTGCACTACATAGACGTTGGCGTATTCAATGCGGCGGTTCGAGTCCGGGGCGTCGGGGATGTCGAGACAACCGACGAGCGTTGCCGTCAGCATAAGACAAAATACGACCATGGTTGTGACCGAGGTTGCGTAAAAACGAATGCCGGTATGCAGAGAATTCTGCTTCATCTGTTTTAAATCTAACTATATTCTTGAATATGAGTCAAGAAAATTTTGAATATAAAAACGCAATGGACCGCCTTGAGGCCATTTTGGAACGCATTGACAATTCTGAAATGGAAATTGACGAATTGGCGGGTCAGGTGCAAGAGGCCACGGAACTTTTAAAGAAGTGCCGCAAGATTCTGGTCGATACCGAAAAGAACGTGCAGGAAGCCTTGAAGAGCCTGGACGGGGAAGTCGATGGCTAGTTTTGCCACAGAGCGCGTGGTGGAGCCTGCGCCGGCTTTGGAGGTGCGCGACTGGCGGGTGCGCTTTGCCATGCGGGGTGGCGTACTTTCGCGTGTGACCGACTACTTTACGGCGGTCGACGGCGTTTCGTTTACCTTGACTCCCGGTAAAATTTTGGCGGTGGTCGGCGAGTCCGGTTGCGGCAAGTCAACCCTGGTCAAGTCGCTGGTGGGACTTGTGCCCGCGGACCAGGGCGAATACCGCCTTTTTGGCGAACGTGTTGATTTTAAGAGCGCCGCTTCGGTAAAGCGAGTGCGGAACCTGGTGCAAATGATTTTCCAGGACCCGTTCAGCAGCCTGAACCCGCGACAGACGGTGACCGAGATAATGACGGCGCCGCTGGTGGCTCGCGGCGTGGTGTTTGACACCGCTCAAAAACGCGCCTTGGAACTTTTGGACCGCGTGTCGCTCTCGTCGGGGGCGATGGACAAGTTCCCCCACGAGTTCTCGGGAGGGCAGCGCCAACGTTTGTGCATTGCGCGCAGCTTGATGGTCTCGCCCAAGGTTCTGCTTTGCGACGAGGTGACCAGTGCATTGGATGTTTCGGTGCAGGCGCAGATCCTGCACTTGCTCGACGACTTGCGGACGGACCTAGGACTTTCGATTGTGTTCATTAGCCACGACATGCAGGTGGTGCGCGCCTTGAGCGACGAAGTGCTGGTGATGTACTTTGGCAAGGTGGTGGAACGCGGGATTTCGGACGAGGTCCTCGTGAACCCGCAGCATGAATACACGCAAAAACTACTGGCGAGCGTGCCGACGATTAAGCGGGACTAATTGTAACGACTGTTCAATAGCGGCTATTGATAGCCGCGGTTGGCTATTACACCTTCACGTGGAAGTAGTCGATTTCGGGGTGGCTGATGTAGAGGCCGCTCACGGAGGCCTGCGGGTACATGGCGCCGTTCTCGGTGAGGCTGATGCCCACGCTGCCAAAGTCGATGAGCTTCGCGACGTTGAAGATTTCCTTGATGTTCGGGAGTACCGGGTAGCCGACGGCCGGGCGGATGCCCTTCCAGCCCTTGGTGCGCGCGAGTTCCTGGCTCAGGTATTCGGCGCCGGCTTCGGCGAGGCGGTCGGCGACGGTCTGCATCAAAAGAACGTCGTAGTCGCTGCCACCCTGTTCGGCCTTGAGCTTTTCGAGGCGCTTCACGAAGGCGTCGCTCACGGTGACGGCGAAGGCACCCACGATGTCGCGGAAAGCGTCCTTACCGGCGGGAGCGGCAAAGATGCTTGCGGTTTTCGCGTTTGCGGGTGCAACGTAGTCGCAGAGGGCAAGGCAGGTGCCTTCCGGGTTCTGCTGGCGTGCCGTGACGACTTCGACAAGGTCGGAGTCGGTGCCGGTACGGCCCGTGTTGAACCTGATGGAATTTTCCGTACCGGCGGCAGGGTAGAACGCCTGCACGGCACGCAGCGCATACTCGGGCTTCGTGAAACTCTTGATAAGTGCTTCGGCGTCGGCCTTGAGTTTCTTTGCTTCTTCCTGGTCGGCCTTGACTTTCCAGGTGAAGAAGAAGTATTCCCAGCTGATAAGCGGGATGACTTTTTCGAGCGGAATCGGCGGGAGCTTGCTTTCGCCCATAAATGGAGGTTCGCATGGCTGGTACTTGCTCCAGTCGCACTGGAAGCGGCGCTCTTCGGGAGTCTTTTCGGCGGCGGCCATGGCGCTTGCGGCTTCGGTCTGGATGCCGTTTTGCTTGTCGCGAATGCGCTGCTGTTCTTCGCGGTTTTCCTGAATGGTCTGCTCGCTGGTCGCGGGGTCCAAGAGCTTTTGCACGAGGCCCGGGTTACTGGCGGCATCGCGCACGTGGAATACGGGGCCTTCGTAGCACGGGGCAATCTTTACGGCCGTGTGCGTGGGCGAGGTCGTTGCGCCGCCGACGATAATCGGGATGCGCTGGCCCGCGGCCTGCATGGCTTTTGCCACGGTGCACATTTCTTCGAGGGAGGGCGTAATCAGTCCTGAGAGGCTCAAGATGTCGGCCTTGTTCTCGATGACCGCTTTCACGATGACGTCTTCGGGAACCATCACGCCGAGGTCCACCATTTCGTAGCCGTTACAGGCCATGATCACGGAGACGATGTTCTTGCCGATATCGTGCACGTCGCCTTTCACGGTCGCAATCACGATTTTTCCGCGGCTCGAAGCGTTCGCGTCCTTGCCCGCCTCGATGTAGGGCTGCAAAATTTCTACCGCCTTCTTCATGGTGCGAGCGGTCTTCACCACCTGCGGCAAGAACATCTTGCCTTCACCGAAGCGGCGGCCCACTTCGTTCATGCCGTCCATGAGCGGACCGGAGATGATTCCCACCGGGCTATCGCCGCGGTTGATGAGTTCCATCAGGTCGGGCTGAAGAGTGGTGGAAGTTCCCTTGAGGAGCGCTTCTTGCAGTCGTTCTTCGGGCGTGGTTTTTGCCTGCGCGGAGTCGGCGACGCTGTTACTACCCGCGTCGGAACTGCCCGCGCCTGTGCTCATGGCGAAAATTGCCTTCGGGTCGTATTTGGTGCCCGCTTCCTTGGCGGCAGCGGCGGCCGCAGTCATGCGGCTTGCTATTTCAATCAACGCTTCGCTAGCATCCGGTTCCGTGTTCAAAAGCACCTCAGTAATGGCCATACGGAGTTCCAGCGGAATCGTCTTGTAATCGATAATCGCGCTGGGGTTCATGATGGCCATGCCCATGCCGTTCGGAATCGCGTAATGCAAGAAGGTGGTATGCATCGCTTCGCGCAGGTAGTTGTTGCCACGGAAGGCGAACGAGAGGTTCGAAAGACCGCCCGAAATGCGCACGCCGGGAAGGTTGTCCATAATCCAGCGGACAGCACGGATAAAGTCGATGGCGTAGGCGTTGTGTTCGGCCATGCCGGTCGCGACCGTCAGCACGTTCGGGTCAAAGATGATGTCAGAAGGATCGAAGCCGAGCTTCTTCACCATGATGTCGTAAGCGCGAGCGGCAATATTTACGCGACGCTCGTAGTTGGTGGCCTGGCCTTCTTCGTCGAAGAGCATCACGATGACGGCTGCACCCAGACGCTTGATGGTAAGCGCGTGCTCGATAAACGCCTGTTCGCCCATCTTCAAGGAGATGGAGTTCACGATGCTCTTGCCCTGGATGCACTTGAGGCCCGCTTCGATGACCTCGAACCGGGAAGAGTCCACCATGATGGGCACGCGGCTCACGGCCGGGTCCGATGCAATCAGGTTCAGGAAGGTCTGCATTTCGGCGGTGGCGTCGAGCAAGCCATCGTCCATATTCACGTCAATCACGTCGGCGCCGTCTTCGACCTGCTTGCGTGCAATGTCAAGCGCCTCGTCGTAATTCTTTTCGTTGATGAGACGCAGGAACTTCTTGGAGCCAGCTACGTTGCAGCGTTCGCCCACCTTCACAAAGTCTTCGGCGTTGCAACTGTCGGCACCGTCGCTGGGGCGCACCTGTTCCTTGAACAGCGGCTCGAGACCCGCGAGGCGTAATAGCGGGCTCGTGGCGTACTTGGGCGCGGGCTTTCTGCGTTCGTAATCGGCCGGCAGGGCATCCAGCATCTTGCGCATGGCGGCGATGTGTTCCGGTGTGGTACCGCAGCAACCGCCAATCATGTTCACCAGCTTGTCGTCCAGGTAAACGCCCATGAGCCGCACCATGTCTTCGGGCGTGTCATCGTAACCGCCGAACTGGTTCGGGAGACCCGCATTCGGGTGACAAGAAATGTAGCAGGGAGCGACCTTGCCCATGCGGCGCAGGTACGGCACCATACCGTCGGCACCGAGCCCGCAGTTGAGGCCGATGGAAAGCGGATGCATGTGCATCACGCTCACGGCGAACGCTTCCACCGTCTGGCCCGAAAGCGTACGGCCCGAGGCATCGCTCACCGTCATGGAGAACATGACTTCCACAGGTTTGAGGTCGGCGGCAATCCCTGCAGCGGCTGCATCGGCGTCGCGTTTTTCCATCACTTTGGTAAAAGCGCTTGCGGCAGCCTTTGCGTTCAGCGTATCAAAAATCGTTTCGATTAGAATTGCGTCGACGCCTTCTTCCACCAGCACTTGAATCTGTTCCAGGTAGGCGTCTTCCAGCTCGTCGAAAGTAATGCTACGGCTCGCGGGGTCGTTCACGTCTTCGCTCATGGAGAGCATCTTGCTGGTGGGGCCCACGTCGCCGAGGATGTACACCTGACGGCCATACTTTTCCATGGCCTCTGCCGCGGCCTGCTTCGCAATCTTCACCGCGGCGCGGTTCATTTCGGCAATGCGGTGTTCCTGGTGGTATTCATGCTGGCTCACGCGCTGGCTCGAGAACGTATTCGTCGTCAGGCAGTCCACGCCTGCATCCACATAGCGGCGCTGGATATCGAGAATGATTTCCGGCTTTTCGATGGAGAGCATGTCGTTGTTCGCGCCCTTGATGCCGTAAGTCTGAATGACAGAACCCATGCCGCCATCGAGCAGCATCATCTTGCTTTCAAAAGCCTCGCGTAGCGTCATTTTCTTTTCCATGGCACGAACCACCGTTTTTTTTTGCCTTATGCATTTATTCGCTTTTATGCATAAATATATAAAAAAGGAAGGGCGCCAGGAAGGGGAAAAGCAAAAAATGTTATATTTAGCGCTGATTCATTCGGGGTGCTGCTTACGTGAGTGCGGAGCGGCTGAGAAAATACCCGGGATCCTGATCAGGGTAATGCCTGCGGAGGTAATATGAACGAGAAAACTAGCGTTTTCGCTAATGGTGTCATTTGGTTTGGTGCTGCGGTTTCTGTGGCAGAAATCGAGGCTGGAATTCAATCAGGGAACAACTGGCTGGCTTTGATCCTGGGGCATTTGCTCGGGGGACTCATGCTTTTTGCCGTCGGTTTTATGGGGGCCAAGGCCCGTGTGAATGCCATGGAAAGTACGGCGGGCGTGTTCGGCAAATACGGCGCCAAGTTCTTTGCTGTGCTCAACGTGACCCAGCTTGTGGGCTGGACCGCGGTGATGATCGCCCAGGGCTCTACCGCTGTGGGCGCGCTCTTTGGCAATGCCCCGTTTGCCGTGTGGTGCGTGGTGCTCGCCGTTTTGGTGGCCGCCTGGATCTTTGTGGGTCTCAAGAATTTCTCTCGCGTGGCGTCTGTTGCCATGGGACTTCTCGCCCTCCTTACCGCGGTGCTCAGCTTCAAGATTTTTGGCCAGGCTTTTGCAGAGGCTCCGGTTCTTGGTGAGGCGCTCCCGTTCTGGGTCGTCTTTGAAATCTCTGCCGCCATGCCGCTTTCGTGGCTGCCGCTGATTTCGGACTACACCAAGAATGCCGAGAAGCCCTTGAAGGCGACGGCGACCTCGGCGATTGTCTATACGGTGGTGAGCATATGGATGTACGCCATCGGCATGGCGATTGCAAGCCTTGGCGTCGCGACGCTCCCGGCGGCAATTCTCGCCGTAGGCCTTGGCGCGGTGGGTGTCGTGGTCGTCATTTTCTCTACGGTCACGACAACCTTTTTGGACGCCTACTCTGCTGGCGAATCGGCAAAGACCATTTACGGCAAGCTAAACCCCAAGCTGGTGGGTGTCGTCGTTTGCGCGATTGGCGTTCTGTTGGCGATTTCGGGTATCATTGACCGGTATACCGACTTTTTGTACTTGATTGCCTCGGTGTTTGCCCCGATGGCCGCTGTACTTGTGGTGGCCCATTACGTGGTGCGCCGCGGCGCTCCGTCGCGTGTCATTTTGGTTTGGAATCTGGTGGCCTGGTTCGTTGGCTTTATGGTGTACCAGTTTGCTGGTGAATCGCCGATCGGGCCGACCCTTACGGCAATGCTCAGTTCGGCAGCGCTCTCGCTTTTGCCGATTCTAAAAAAATAGAGATGCTGCTAGTGGCGCTTCTTGTTAGAAGCGCTTGCACTTGACGCCGATTGTTTTAATGAGGTGATCTTGCGAGGTGTCGGACTTGTCGTAGAGGAACTCTTCGATGTACACGGCCTTGCAGTCAATGAACTTTTCTTCGTAGACGGGCTTCATGTCGTGTGAAAAGTGCTGCACGGTCATTTTGAAGCTCTTGAGGTATTCTTTCTTGATGCTTGTGGTCATTAAAAAGTCCTCGAACTCGTCAAACGAGATCTCGACGACGGTGAACACGTCGCTGGTGTTTTCTTTTAAAAAGCGGATGCTTCTACAACGGGCCGACAACTGGTGCCCGATTTCGTCAAATTCGTCTTCTTTCCCGGCAGGAACGTTTTCTAATGTGATTTTAACAGCAAACAAATAGGGCTTTGCCATCGAAGATGTTTCTTGTCTGTTGAAATCCATAGGACACTCCTTTTACATCTATAAACTAATCAAAATTTTCAAAAGAGGGTGCCCCTTCACAAAAAAAGGGGTACACAATTTGTGAATATCCCTATTTTATTGCCGAAGCGATTTCGCCGAGGGCGCGTTCCATGTACTTGGCGAGAAGCTTGGATGCCGCCTCGGCCACATGGTGCGGTTCACTGCCGTTCATGGAAATCTTTTCGTCAAATCGGCCTTCCCACAGGGCGTTCGCATCGTCGACCTTGCGGAAGGTAAGCGACAGGGCGAGGTGGACGTAGCGGTTGCTGCCTTCGTCCACTTCCTCGATGGCGTTCACGTTCCCGACAATCTCGTAGTCGGGCTTGATCGTGGGCTTTGCCTCGGCGGGCTTAAAGAGACCACTTTGGTTCACGTATTCGGTCACAAGCTGCGTCAGCATGTTGTCGGGGCGGCTTGCCCACAGGTCCAGGTCGTAGAACATAAAGTCGTAGGCGGATTCGCGGTAGACAATGTTGTTCCTCTGGTAGGCGGCCTCTACGGTGAACTTGCGAATTTGGACGCGTGGGGCGTTCTGGGCGTCGCCGGCAGAGGGCATATTGATGTTCTCGATAGCGAGCGTGTAGTAACGGGTGGGCTCGCTCTTGCCGCCTCCAAGGCATGCGGTAAGCGTCGTGGTGGCTAGGAACGTTGCGACAATGGCAAAAATTCGAATATTCTTCATTATGGCTCTTCCCCTTACTTACGGCGGCTCTGGCTTTCGCCGTGGATGAGTGCCGACGGGTTGTTCTTGATCTTTTGGCTAAATTCGTTGAGGTTCTCGAGCACGGAGCCAAGCTCCGTCATCACTTCGCCCAGCTGGTCTTGGTTGTTGTAGATCATCAGGTCCATGCGCTTGGAGAGCTGGCTGATGGCGGCCATGGCTTGCTGCAAGCTGTCGTTCAGGCTCTTCGTGTCGATGGCTTCGAGCTTTTCCTTGACGATATCCAGGTCTTCGCTGGCCTTGGCGGCAATCTTCGCTTCTTCGATTTCCGTCATCACCTTGTGCATGGATTCCGCAGACTTGGAAATGTTCTCGATGGGTCCCGACATACTTTGCGTGACGCGCTTGAGGTTGTTTGTCATGGCTTCGAAATTCTGGATGGCCTTGCTCAGGTTCTGCGCGTTTTCTTCGGAAAAAATGGTGTTGATGTTTACGAGAACCGAATCTACGTGCCCCACGATGTTGGATGCCTGGTTCGTGATGTGGTCAAAGGTGGAGTAGGCCGCCGGCACGAGGCCGCCCTCGGGAACGTTCGGCTCGTTGAAATTGCCGCCCGAGAGCACCAGCTGTTTTTCGCCGGTGAGGTTCATGCCTGCCGTCATGCCCGCGCGGGTGCCCTGCTTAATAGGGGTCCCCTCATGCACCTTGAACGAGACCACCACTTGGTTCAGGTTCGAGTCGTTAATCACGATGTTCGTGACGCTACCGACGTCGATACCGTTCAGCTTGACCTTTGCATCTACAAAGAGACCGTTCACGTCGGTGTCGAAAATGGTGTAGTAGTTGTCGTACTGCTCGCTCAGGTAGCGCTTGAGCACGTAGCCGAGGAATACGCAAACCATGATGCCGCAAAACAGCATGAAGGCGCCAAGTTTAATTCTTTCGGATCGGGTGGTTTCCATTGTGTCTCCAACTCAATCAATAAATTCAAAATTGTAGAAGCCGGTGGAATACGTTTCCTTGGGGCATTGCCGGCTGAAAAAGTGCTTGAGCGTCGGGTCGTCGGACTCCATGCCTTGTTGGAGCGTGCCGTCCATCAGGACATAGCCGTCTTTCAGGTACACGAAACGGTCGCAAATAATCTTGATGCTCTCAAGTTCGTGGCTCACGATGACCATCGAGACGCCGAGCGTGTCGCGCAGTTCCAGGAGCAGCTCGTCGAGCGAGCGTGCCGTCACCGGGTCGAGGCCTGTAGAAGGCTCGTCGCAAAAGAGCAGTTCGGGCTTGAGCGCTATAGCGCGGGCGAGGGCGGCGCGCTTTTTCATGCCGCCGGAAATCTCGCCGGGGTACTTGTGGAAAGCGTGCAACAGGTGCACCTTTTCCAGGCGGTCTGCAACAATCGCTTCCATCTGGCTCTTGGGCATGTAGGGCATGCTGCGTTTCAAGGGCAACATCGCGTTCTCGGCGACAGTCAAGTCGGCGATGAGTGCCCCGCTTTGGAAGAGTACGCCCGTGTGCATGCGGGTCTCGCTGTCGAGCCCGTCCTTGGGGCCGAACTGCTTGCCGAAGTAGGTGATGGTTCCCGAATCCGACTTGATGAATTTCAGGATATTGTTCAGGAGCGTCGACTTGCCGCAACCCGAACTTCCGAGTACCATGCGGATTTCGCCCTTCCTTACGCCGAACGAGATGTCCTTGAGGATAGTCTCGTTGCCGTAACTGGCCTTCAGGTGATCTACTTTCAGGATTTCTTCCATGGTTACCCCTAGTAGAATATGAAGGCGAACAGCGTGTCCGCGATGACGATGGAACAGATGGCCGAAACGACGCTCGCGGTAGTCGCCTTGCCGACGGCTTCGGCGCCGCCGTGGGCGTTGAGGCCCTTGTTGCAGGCGATGAGCGTCACGATCCAGCCGAATACGAGCGCCTTGACGTTGCTCTTGAGGAACGTGATGGGGGCGATGCCGTCGCGAATGCCCATCATGTAGTTAGAAAAAGAAATGTCGCAGAAGAAGTAGGCGATGAGGAAACCGGCAAGGCACCCGACAATGGACGAGCAGAACGAGAGGATGGGTGTCGTGATGCTCAAGGCGATGAAGCGCGGGACAACCAGGTACTGCACCGGCGGGATGGCCATGGACTTGATGGCCTTGACTTCTTCGCAGACGCTCATGTTTGCGATTTCGGCGGCCATGGCGCTGCCGGAACGGCCGGCGAGGATGATGGTCGTGAGGAGCGGGCCGATTTCGGCGAAGATGAGGAAGCCGAGGCCGGATGCGAGGTACGAACCGCCACCGACGGCGTTGAGCATCACCGAACTCTGCAAAGCCATCGTAAGGCAAATGAGCCCCACGAACAAGAAGCAGATTCCCATGGCTTCGCTGCCCGATTTGAACATCTGCTTGGTGACTCCGCCAAAATGGATTTTGCCCTTGTCGAACGGCCCGAATACGGTCCAGTAGATGGACATGAATAGCAGGATGAGGACTTCGACGAATTCCTTGATGAACGTGAAGCCGAGGCCGCCGAGCATCTCGAGGACGTTGTTCGTGCCCTTGACGGGCTTTTCGGGCGGGTCCATCTTGCGGAGCGATTTCAGGTGCGCCTTGATGTCTTCGTTGAAGTGTGCCAGCGTGAGCCTGTTTCCCGTTTTCTCGGCCAGCTCGGCGAGAAGCGCGAAAAAGGCGTCGGCACTGTAGTCCATGGTCTTGAGTTGCGATCCGTCCAGGGTAAGCGCTCCCGTGCAGAGCTGCTTCTTGCAGTTCTGCAGCAGCACCTTGCTGTTGGCTGCCGAAAGGGTTTCTGGCAAAAGAATCGTCGACATCTTCGGGCTCAAAGATAGAAATAAAACGCCCTCCGCTTATGCGGAGAGTTTGTTTTCCCGATAAAGTGCAGAAAAGCTAGTCTTGGATACAGCGGACAGAAAATACGGAATTCTTATTGCCAAGTCCAGAACCTACATAGACGTAATTGCTGTAATCTTCGTAGAAGGTTATCTGGGAGGCTGAAGATGCTACTGCGCCACCAGATGAAGTCCAGAAGTGTGCGGCGGTGCCAAATCCGGTGAACTGGTCGGTTCCGGTTCCTCCGCCTGCAGGCAATGCTGCAAAGCCAAAATCATCCGTTCCATTCCCGTCATTAGCCCAACCACACCGCGACTTAAGGACACTTCCCCTATTATTGCCGGCGGCCTTGAGTAGGCTATTCCAGTCTCCTTCATTAGGCAGACGCCAACCTGGAGGGCAGATTCCTTGGATTTCGTCGGGAATACGACATTTTTTTAGATAGCCGCAATCAAGGGATTGTTCCGTCGCCAGCGCAACGGAATCTATGGCGGAACCCCAGGTATAAAGACGCCCTAGGGCATTGCAGTTCGTGTCATTCTCGTTATAGCACCAGGTTCCTGTCAGAAGGCTTGGAGTTTTTACGCTGTCCGCATAGTTCAGGTTTTCTGCCATCCAGTTTTTCCCGTCAATCTTGACGGTTCTATAGGTCTTGCCATCGCGTGGATCGATCAAGGTCCCATATTCGATATCCGGATTCGGGCATGTCTCTATCGACACTAGGGTTTCAGAGGAACTGCTCGGTTCGGTGCTGGACGATGATGTTTTGCTGCCCGACGATTGTGTACTGCTCGATAACTGTGCGCTGCTTGACGAAGACTTCGAGGAAATCGATTCGGTTGATGAACCTGCCGAATCAGCCGAACTAGTCGCATTGTCGCTACTGCTCAGGATGACGTCCGTTGTGGAACTGGCGGGTGTTATACTTGTGTTAGGGGATTCGCTTGACGAAGAGACTTCGCTGCTTGACAGTTGCGCTTCACTTGACGAGGAAATGTCGCTACTTGATGGTTGCGCACTGTTGGACGAAGATATCGCGGAACTGGATTCGGTTTCGTCCATGGACGAACTGCTAGGCGATTGTTCTGCATCGGTGCCGGCGACTGTTGCAGAGGAATCGTTATCATCGCAGGCAACAAAGAACGCAGGAATAAGTGCAAGAGTAAAGAGGAGAGCGCGTTTCATGTTTGTTAATATAAGAAAGTTGTATGCAGATAGGTGTGTCTTTTCTATCTTTAAGCCCGATGTCCCGCAATTTCTACAAACCTGGCAAGCCTCGCAGACCGAGCCACAAGCGCCCTGCGTCTGCACGCCCCGCATATTCCGTGCCCGCCCGCGAGGTGTTCGATGTCCGCATCGAGAAGATGGTGCAGGGCGGCAAGGGGATGGCGCGCCTGCCCGATGGCCGCGTGTGTTTTGTCGCGGGCGCGTTGCCTGGCGAATTCTGCAAGGTGGCGGTGACGTTTACGAAAAAGGATTTTGCTCGCGGGCATGTCGTGGAGCTCCTGGAAGGTGCAAATCCCGACCGCGTAGAAGCGCGCTGCCCGCTGTACGGCAAGTGCGGCGGGTGTAGTTTGCAGCACCTGGATAGCGCAAAGCAGGCGGAATACCTGGCGCAGGTCGAGCGCGAGAACTTCCGGCGCATCGCCCGCATCGATTTGCCCGAAGATTTCAAGGTGCATACGGGCCCCGCGTGGGGTTACCGCAACCGCGCGCGGGTCGTCGTGGTTTGCGACCAGGCCGGCGACAAGCCGATTGTGCGTTTCGGGTTCCGCAAGCAAGAAAGCAACAGCGTGGTGCTGTTCAAGAACTGCCCCGTATTGACTCCCGCGCTCAACGATTTTTTGCAGGGTCGCGCCCGCGAGATTTTTGCGGGCAAGTTCCGCCCCGGCCGCGAGATGGAGGTGAACCTCTTTGATAACGGCGCTGGCGAAATCTCGTACTATTACGAGGGAATGCCTGCCCGCGAGTTCAGCGAGAATGCGGCGAGCGTCGCCGAAATCTGCGGCAAGAAAATCGAGAGTGACGCTAGCGTGTTCTTCCAGAGCAATCTCGCGCTGTTGCCCGCGCTGGTACAGTCCGTGCGCGATGCCGTGGACGAGGGCCTGGCAAGCGGTGAAGCGAGCGACGAATGGCTTATCGATCTTTTTAGCGGGGTAGGTTTCTTTGCTGCCCTCTTGCAAGAAAAGTTCAAACGCGTCACGACCGTGGAACGCGAAGAAAAATGCCTGCAGCATGCGAAAGTTAATTTATCTGATACGTGTGAGTCGATTTCCGCCCCGGCCGAGGAATGGCTTGCGAGCAACGTGGTAAACATCCCCGCGACGCTCATCGTGGACCCGCCGCGCACGGGCCTCCCGAAAGAAGCCCTCGACGCCATAGCGGAATCCTCGGTGAACCGCCTGATTTACGTTTCGTGCGACCCTGTGACGCTCGCCCGCGATTACGCCAAGTTCGCCGCCGCGGGCTTTGCGCTCAAGCATGCCGAGGGGTTCGCGTTCTACCCGCAAACGCCTCACCTCGAAATGATGTTTGTGCTTTCGCGCTAAAGCTTGCATATCATATAAATTTGTGCGAAAGAAGGTCGGATTTTACCGCTTTTTTTTTATTGTTTCGCCTATTTTACATGCCTTATTGCTAACTTGAAACCGGAGACCGTATGAAAAAGTTAATTGCTGTTTTGTTGTTTTCTTTTGTTGCCGCCTTTGCCCAAAGCGAGGCCGCGGGCAAGAGCATGGGTATTGGTGGCTGGGCGCAAGCCGGCAATCCCGGTGAACGTTTTGGTCTGGATTTTGAACTGCGTCAGGGCGACCTGATTACGGTCGACATCTACCTGCACTTTTACTTTAGCAGCGGCGACAACTCGCTGGGCGGCTACGTGGGGTATTATTGGAACTACTATTTTGCCGGTGTCCCCGGTAAACTTGGACGCATGGGCGTGTATGGCGGTCCTGCCGGCGGTCTAGGCTGGTGGGGCGAGTCGTACAGCGGCTGGGATTATGGTGGACTTGCCATCCGCTTTGGCGTGGTGGGCGGCTACCAGTGGGAATTCCCTGTGATGCCTCTGCAGCTCTATTTGGAATTGAACCCTGTGGGTGAGTTCCACTACCTGTGGTGGGACGAAGACTATGTAGGCCATGACGATAGTGATGTGGAATGGGAGATTCCTGACTTTTACTTCCGCATAGGCCTGCGGTTCTGGTTTTAATTAACAAGGAAGGGTAAAATGAGAAAACTGACAAAAATCGCAGCTTTGACTGCACTCTCGCTGGTCTCGCTACTGGCGGGCTGCTCGAATCCGACTCCCGAGATCGTTTGCGGGCGAGAATGGAACCCGGGTTCCCAGATTGTGGCCGACACGTCGAGCACGTTCGACCTCACGGACCAGCTGATTATTCAGTTCAGCTACGGTACGGGTTTTGACTTCAATACCCTCAAGATGTCGTTCTATGAGGGAACCCTCAAAAACAGGGGCGCCGAAATTTGGAGTCACGAGGCCCGCGTGACCGACAAGATGAGCTCTTACACGCTGCAGGGCCGCACCAAGCATGGTCAGTACCTGACTGCCCGCGATATGACCAAGCACAAACACGCAGGGTCCATCGTGGTCGAAGTCTCTACGGGGGGCAAGGTTCTTGCCGCCAAGGAACTCCAGCTCACGACAATTAAGTAATTTTGGCCCAGTTGTTTTATTGGGAAACAGATGATGTATAAAAAGTTTTTGGCTGTGACCGGCTTTGCCTCCTTGATGCTTGCGGCTTGCGGAGAGTCCGAAGTGACCGTGAACTACAAGGTGGTGACACCCGTGGATTTGGAACTCTATACAGAGAGCTACTTTGCCACCCTGGACATGGAGGGCGAAGAAAAGATGGGGACCATTACCGCGGCGTATGTGGACTTGAACTATTCTACCGTTGGCGATACGATAGTTGTCAAGCGCAAGTACATCATCGACAAATCCCGCGGTTACCTCAAAAACTACATGCCCTCGGAACTGGCTTGGCGTGTGGCCGAGGTCGAGACCAAGGCGGTGGACCGCGAGGTCGTTTCGCTGACCGGCCTTGAAGACGGCTACGACACGCTTGTGGCGCACATCCCCATGCCCGAGCGCTGGCGTACCCAACTTTTGAATCCCGACTACAAGCCGCATCTCAGGCGCCTGGAAAAGCACCGCTGGGAGATGGACCACCTGCTTATTGGCAATGTGCCTACAAAGGCGAACGTGACCCAGATGCTCAAGGATCAGGGCCGTTTGAACTTCGCCTTGATTCAAATAGACTCCGTGGTGACCAAGGGATTCGAGAACCGTGACCATCGCCACTGCCTGGATTACATCATCTATTTGCACGAAAAGGAAAGCTTCCCGTACTACATTTGGGAACAGCATGTGAATAGCAACATCATTCCCGAAAAGTACAAGGCGTACAACATGGGGCTCAAGGCGGAGTACGATACCCAGTACGAGGTCATGCTTGAGCCCGAAACGGGCGTGCCCTGCCAGGAACGCGAGGTCAAGGTCGGAACGCATACGATGGTGCACCCCATTACCAAGGATACCGTCAAGTTCACAAGCCATATTTCGATTGAGCGCCTTTACAACTTGAAAGTCGCCGCCGAGACGCCTGCCGAGTAGGATTTTTGTAGTTTAACGATATGCGATATT
This sequence comes from Fibrobacter sp. UWP2, assembly GCF_900141705.1. Taxonomy (NCBI): domain Bacteria; kingdom Pseudomonadati; phylum Fibrobacterota; class Fibrobacteria; order Fibrobacterales; family Fibrobacteraceae; genus Fibrobacter; species Fibrobacter sp. UWP2. The sequence continues at coordinate 375,564 of NZ_FQYM01000001.1, read as the reverse complement.
CGGCTCCTTTGTCTTTGCTTTTTTCGGCTCTCGTTTTTGCGGGCTGTACCAGCCATCCGTCTCCGCAGCAGACGATGGTGGACGACCGCCACATGGTTTACACGGATACCTACAAGGCGTACAAAGAAGCCGAGGACAAGTACCTGAACCTGCTCTTTAACATCGAGCGCATGCCGGAGGAAGAAGAACTCTGGATTATGAAGCGTGACCAGATGATGGAACTGGTGCAGCTTCGCGAAATGATGCTGCAAGCTCGTGCCGACTTGGACAACGCCATGCAGGAGTGGGAAGCGCACTTGACCGAGGTCCAGGGTGAAATCAAGAAGAACAACCTAGTGAAACCGTTCAACCCGAACTTTACGGGCAAGGACGGACAGCGCTCCAGCCCGGGACAGTTATTGCCCGGCGAAGTCAACAGCAAAAAAAGGCGCTAGCTTACTGCCAAGAATTCACAAAACCCATGCCAATGGCGAACTTGATCCTCGTGGGGCAAATGCTCTCGGGGAGTAGCGGCAGGTCGATGGGGTGGAGTTTCCAGCCTCCGTGCAGTTCGTCGTCCTCGCCAATGCGGCTGAGCCCACGGGCGAACGTGAGCGAGATGTCGAGCGGGATGCTGTAGAAAATCTTGTTCGACATGCGGAAACTGATGCCCACGTCACGGTCCCAGAAACGGTGATCGGTGAATTTGTCGGTGTCGAACCACTTGCTGTTCCAGGCGGCGCCCACCTGGGCGAACACGTCAAAGTAGAATGCGCGTGTGCTAAAGATCCAGGCGGACTTGCGCCAGTCGTCGTAAATGGGGAACAGGTAGTGGAGTTCCGCCATGGCGGTCTTGGTGCCGGCGCGCGTGTAGTCTTCGCTGCTGCGCAGGTAGGGGTAGCCTTCAAGGAACACCGGGCTGTAGTAGTACGAGTCCAGCGTGTCTTCGGGGGCGTCGGTGTTCCAGCTCACAATGCCGCTCACCTTGCCGCCTGCGGCGAGGCGAGCCCCGGTGAACGGGCTCTGGATGCTGCCGTAAAGGTTCAAGCCGACTTCGTTGATGTTGAAGTTCCTGTACTTGGGCTTGATGGATCCGCTCTCGGTAATGTAGAAGCTCTCGGCGAAGGTGCCCGGACGGTAGAGGTCGCTGTTGGCGTACTGGTAATAGAGCAAGAGGCCGTTGCCCTGCCCGCTAATGCCGGTGCCCTCTTCGCCTTCATGGTCGCCGTAAAGGCCGAGGGCGACTAGCGCGCTGATCCTTTTTTGGTAGGTCCAGCTAAAGCTGTCTTCGTAGAGGTTGAAGTCGGCCCAGTCGTAACCGAGGGCGACCTGCAAGGTGTCGATGCTCTTGAAGATGCTGTAGCCCGCCGTGCCGATGATGGACTGCATGGGGATGGCGTAGTGGCTCATGCCCAGGCTGTCGCCGTTGTGGGCGCGCACATCCTCGTAGCGCACAGTGTCTTTGCTGGTGTAGTTCGCGTAGCTGTAAGAGAGTCCGAGGTCAATGGGTGTGCTGTGGTTTTCCCACGCGGCAAAGAATTCCTTTTCTTGCTCGGGATTGAGCCCGTCGCCGTTGATGAAGTCGATTCCCTTGCCCAGTTCCAGCAAGAGTCCCAGCTGCACCACGTTCTTTTTGAGCGGGTCGCTCAAGATGACGGCAAGCCCGGCTTTTGTTTTGAGTTCACCTTCGCCAAATACGGTGAGGTCCGGGGCGTTTTCGTTGAAGCTCAAGATGGGAACGAACATGGGGACGGTGGGGATGGGCCTGTAGTCTTTTTCGGCACCGGCGAATTCGCGCTCGGTGAGTTCCAGGGGCTTGTTTTCGCGCACGGGGAGGCTCCTGTGGAGGGTGATGACGTTGGCGGCCTCCTTGGCGTTAACCGTCCTGACAGTGTCTTGAATGTGGATGACGCTGTCCCTTGTAGCTACGGTCGGTGTCGGCACGCACTGGGCTGTAGAATCGGCGGTGCTGTCTTTGAGGGTCGAGTCGGGGCACACGCTCCAGGTGGTGTCGGCGACTTGGATGGTGCTGTCACGCGTGGTGATGCTCACGGTCGTGTCGCTTGTGGCGGGAACGGGAGCCTTGTAGCCCAGCTTGTACAGGGAAAACCCGTCCTTGTCGTACTGGGTAAAGTATATCGTGTCTTTGTCGACTGTTGGCGTGAACGCGCCGCCCAAAACATTGGTAAGGGGCTGCTCGACTCCGGTGCTCAGGCTCTTTTCGAACAGGTTGAATATGCCGTTCCGGTTGCTGGCGAAAACAATCTTGTCGTCGTCGATCCAGTTCACGTCGCGCTCGTCAAAGCCTTTGGTGCTCACGACTTTGAAGTTCTGCCCGTCGGCGTCAATCACCGCAATACCGCGCTGTTTGTCGTCAAAAAAGCCGAAAGCGATGCGCTTGCCGTTGGGGCTGAACTTGGGACTGTATATGTTGTAGTATCTAAAGGTCTTGTCGGGAACGTAGAGGTCAATGGGGTCCTCGGAAACGTATTCCGAAAAATCGGCGTTGAAGGGAACCTTGCTCAGTACAAAGCGGGTGCTGAAGGGCTCGCGGCGGGCGAACACGATGGTGGAGCCCTGCTTGTCGAAGGCAGGGTAGATGGCGTCGGCGAGGTAGGTGAGGGTGAGCTGGTTTTTGTTGGTGTCGCTCACGGCGATGTCAAAGTGCGCGTGGCCGTCTTTGTCGCGGTTCTGGTAACTCACGTAGGCGAGAATCGGTCCGCGTTCGGGCAAGTCGATTACGTCAATGCCCTTGTCGAACCAAGGCTTTTTGGCCTTGAAACCGCTCTTGGCGTATTCCGAAATGTCGATGGTGCTGTCGGTGTTGGCGCCCTCGATAGAAATATCACCGACCTTGACAGAAGTGCCCGTGGAATCGTTCTTGTCGGCGGAGTCCATTTTATCGCTGTTTGCGTTTACGGTGTCGGCTTCGATGGGCATCTTGAAAACGGAGCCGTCAAACCAGGGCCCGCCAAAGTTCGAAACGCCGTACAGGTGCTTGCCCGCGACCACGGGAAAATCCTGCCAGAAGGCGTCGGCGGTAATCTTGGTTCCCTGGACCAGTGTGCCGAGGGAGTCCTTTTGCGCCTTGTAGCCGGCGGTAATTTCCTTTTTCCATGCTTCGTAGAGTTCTTTTTCGCCAACCCGTAGTACTTTTTTGAGGGCGGCATCGAGGGTGACGCGGTGCGGGCGGGCCAGCTCGGACCAAATTTTGGGCACCGCGTTGTCTCCATAGTGCTTGGCGATGTATCGCACCAAGGCAAAGCCTTGGGTGTAGGGGCCCAGCTCCGCAAACAACGAGTTGTCTGAAAAGTCGTGCATGTACTCGAGCGGGAGCAGGCTATCGTTCAGGGCGGCGGTGCGCAGCAGCATGTCGCGGTGCGCGTCCCAGGCGTCAAAGCCCATGCGGCTCGATTCGTACTGGGCGGTACCCTCGGCAAACCACAGGGGTTGCAGGGTGAAGGGCACCATGGTGGCGAAGTCGCTGGTGGTGCGTTCGTTGTAGTAGTCGGTGTAGCTGACCTGGAAGCCGTAGAGACTTGGGACGAACTTGCTCCCGTTCTCGATACTCACCAGGTGGCTGAACTCGTGGGTCACCACGTCGCTCACCCAGCCGTGGCTGCTTCTCACTTTGAAATCCCAGTTGGTGAGCCACAGGTTGATGGCGTTCTCGCTGGGGACAGCGCTGCCATTGCTGTACAGGGCGTTGTTCAGGGTGGCGTTCACGCGGCCGGGCAGGTCGATGCGGTAGCGGCTCACCACCGAGTCGTAAACGGCTTCGGCATAGGCCGAGACCACGGCGGCGTGCTCCGTGTATTCTTGCGGATACATGAACTGGAAATGCTCGGTTCCGGCGGTTTTCCACTTGATGTCGCTTTGGTTACCATAAAAACCGGCGGCATGGGCGGCGCCCGCCATCAAAACTACCGAACAGAGCCAAGTCTTCCTGTATAAACGCATAATACCCATAAATTTAGGAATTTTAGGGATTTAAAAACAAGAAAGCCGCACGGTTCTGCCGTGCAGCTTGTGGGTTTGGTTATGAAAGGAGATTTGAAACATTGAGTCTCTTCCTTTTTTAAATTACGAACTTTGAATGGGAATGTCTGTGCGGAAAGTGAACTTAGAGACAAAACTGTATTAAATGTATTGGATTTGCGAAATTTGCCTATTTTTTGCGTATTTCGGGGCTTTTTTTTAGCTTTTTATTTAATTTTTATCCGTGCCCTTTTATTCAGAGACATATCACGACTCCACTCAGTACGCGCCCCGCAGCAGTGGCGACCCGGTCATGCTTCACTGGGAGAACATGCCGCTGCTCGACAAGCGGTATGCGGGTGCCAAGCGCTATGCCCTGAGTGAATCCAAGTGCCCGCTGCACGCTCCCGCCTTTGCCGACGGGCTTTGCTCGGTTGGGGTGTACTTGGTGGTTCGCGGTGGCGAAGTTCCCGACGGCGTCTACTTTTACGACCAGGATTCGCGCGAGCTGGTGAACATTGGCGGGAGGCCGATGATGGCGGCCATTGCCGCTGTGTTCCCCGAAAAAAATTTTGTGGAGCAGGCGAATATCCTTTATTTGTACACCGGCCTCATGGAACGGTCTGTGTGGCGCTTTAGGGAGTCCGCTTACCGCCAGGTGCAAATGGACGTGGGCGCCGCCTGCGCGAATACGATTCTCTTTGCCAAGTCGCAGGGCAAAAAAGTATTCCCTCTTGCCGGTTTTGTTGATGATGCGCTTGCCGTGGCGCTTGAACTCGGCCCGACTGAGCTCCCGCTGGCGGCGGTCGCGCTATTCCCGGAGAACAGCATGGTCGCCTTCAACTCCGTGGACGACGGCATGGGCGAATTCGCCTACTCCAACCGCAGCGAGAATATGGAACCGGGCCCCCGTTACCCGTCGCGCTTTATGTTGCAAAACCGGGGGGAGTGCATCAACGACCTCAACCGGTGCATCAAGGTGCGCCGTGTGGTGACCAAGCCTCTCTCGGGCGAGGAATTCCCTCTTACCCCGGCAAAGTACCCAGGCGATTTCTTTTTCCACGAGATATGGTTCCTGAAGTCGCCAGAACGTCGAGCCGTTCCCTTTGACCGCGCCACGATGGACATTGACGATTTTTCTTCGATGCTGCGCTGGCTCGAGGCCGGACCGATAAACGCCTTCGGGGCGGGGCTACTTAAAATATGGGTGGTCGTCTTTGACGTGATGTTCGTTTTTTCGGGTGCTTACCGCTACGTTCCGGTGCGCAAATCCATCTATATGCAGAGGCACGATGCGAACATCAAAAAGTTTGCCAAGTGTTTTGCCGACCCCGAGGCGGTCCAGAATGCCTCGTTCGCGGTCATTTTGACCTCAAATTTGGAAGAATCTTGCGGGATCCTTGGCGAAAGAGCGTATCGTTATCTAAATTTAAACGCAGGATTCTTACAGGAGTCTTTGGACCTTTCGGGTCGGTTGCTCCATAAGAATGTGCGTACAGAACATTTTGTGTTCCAAGACGACTTGAGGAAAGTCAGCGGGATACCAGAGAGCGAGCAAGTGATTTCTTGTTCCCTGGTGGGGAAGAACCTCCGCCTGCAGAGCGCCTCAAGGTAGAGTGAGGGGCGACGGTTCCGAAAAAGGATTTGTTGCTCCTTGCTACAACATTTTTTACGGGTTGTAGGTTTACGAATGTGAACCGAATTTTTTATTTTGAAAAGACAACCCGAAAGAGGTTGAAGGAGTCAAATATGTTCTTGAAAAAAACAGCAACGCTCATTGCCGCTTTTTCAGTGTCATGTATATTGACTGCGTGTGGCAGTTCGACCAAATCCGATGACACAGACCCGACCGACCAGTATACCGCGGTCGACACCTACGACGACCTGGGCTTGTGCGCCAAGTCGAATGACGGCGATTCCGTTTATGTAAAAGAAGAAAACAAGTACGTTTACTGCGCAGACGGATTTTGGGCTGAATTCACTGTCGAGGACAAGCAAGAGGGCGGTTCCGCATCTTCGGGCAAGTTGAACATTTATTTCCCCGCCGACGATACGCTCCGCACACTTTCCCAGTTGAGCTCCTGCACATACAGCTACGACAGCACTGTGGTGTTCATCGCCTCTCTCAACACGTACATGATTTGCCTTGACTACGAATGGATGGAATACAAGCCCAAGACTCCGTCGTCGTCCTCCTCGTCGTCGGCGGGTTCGTCGAAGGTCGACACCATCTCGACGATTTCCAAGATTACCTCGTACAAGTGCAATTCCTCTAGCGAGGGCAACTTGATTTACGTCGAGGACGACGAGATGACCTTGGTTTGTGAAGACGGGTCGTGGACTGAGCACGTGACTTGGGGTTCTTCTTCCAGTTCTTACCGCTATAGCTCTTCTTCTTATAAGAGGTCCTCGAGCTCTTCGCTCACTAGGGAAGATGTCCTTGGCGAATGCACTCCGACCAACGAGGGCGTTGTCAAAATGGATTCCTCGGACCTCATTGGTTATTCCAGTACCTACAACTATGTTTGCCGCTCGGGTCTGTGGATTGCAGCCTCCCAGCTGTACCTGGACACCTTGGGCTGGACTGCCGGTATGGACGGCACCTTGAAAGAGGGACTGTGGTCTGCTTACTCGTACAAGCCGTTCTCCGAGAACTGCCTTGCTTCCAATGTTTCGTATAGCCACAAGGTGTACATTTACGACGGGCACTGGCGCGCTGCCGACACCTTGTCGATTTGCTTCCAAAAAGGTTGTACTTCGGCCAAGACCGGAACCGTGAATACATGGAACGGCTACACCTACTCGTGCAACGGTACTAACTGGGTGCCCAAGACACTGTACAGCATGGGCAACAAAAAGTACTTTAATGCCGACGTGAGTTATGGTTCGCTTACAGACGAGCGTGACGGCAAGGTCTACAAAACGGTGACCATCGGCACCCAGACTTGGATGGCCGAGAATTTGAACTTTGCCGACTCCATCAAGGTGGAATCACTGCAGGGCGGCTACAGCCGTTGCTATGCAGTTTCTGCCGATACTACCTGTGACATTGGTGGTCGCTTCTATTACTGGAACGCTGCCATGAAGGTTTCTTCCACATACAACAGCAAGCGCTTGACTGCACCGCTTTTGGATACCATCAGCCACCAGGGATTGTGCCCCTCGGGTTGGCATGTCCCCGATACTACGGAATGGGGTGTGTTGAGAAAGTCCGTGAACAACGACGCTTCGCTTTTGAAGAGCGCCGGCGTCTGGCCCTTCTACCGCGATTCTGTGAAGGTGGCGACCAATACGACGGGTTTCTCGGCTGTTCCTGCCGGGTACGAAGCCGGTTCCGATGGCGGCTATTACGCCAATTTCTGCACGGCGACGCAGTATTCCTCGTATAGTGACGAAAGCTACGTGATTACCCTGAGCTATGGGACGAATTACATGTCCTTTAGGCGCGATGACAAGATCGACACCTGTAACCTGCGCTGCATAAAGAATACGGTGTCTGCGCCTGCGAGCAGTTCTTCTGTTCCGGCGAGTAGCGATTCTGCTCCGGAAAGCAGTACTTCTACCCCGGAAAGCGATTCTTCTACCCCGGAAAGCGATTCTTCTGCCCCGGAGAGTTCTTCATCTGCAACTGAGGACGTGGACGAATAAGGAGGAATTATGAAAAAGAGTATTCTTGCTATTGGTTGCATACTGATTGTCTCCTTTACCGCCCTTGTTGCTTGTAGTGATGACGAAAGTGTGCAGGAGAAAAAAATTGATGAGTACATGAAGTCCATTGACGACTTGGATTCTTTGGAATGTAACGAAGATCGCGATGGCATGATTGTCCATTTCTCGGAAACGGATACGCGCATGGTCTGTTACGAGGGCAAGTGGATTAAGTATTTTGAATGGAAGGCCGCCATGAGGGAAAAAGAAAAACCCGATGTGCTTGCCGACGACACCGTTTCGAACTACTCGAACCTGCCGACTTGCAACTATTCCCGCGATAAGGACGTGTATTACGTGAAGTCGCTGAATATTAACTTGATTTTCGTTGAGGAAGATGGAAAGTGGCTTGAATTCGCTTTGCAGTCGGTTCCCGATACGGTCAGCTCGATGTCGGCGCTCCCCGTTTGCCTTTCCTCGATTACCGGGGCTCGGGTCTACCTATCTTCCATGAAGAGTTGGGTGATTTGCTCCGAACACGAGTGGATTGAGTCGACTCTCTGGCTGCAAGCGTCCTCTTCATCTGGAGCCAAGTCCTCCTCGTCTTCTTCCCGTTACTCATCTTCGTCTTACTACAGTTCGTCTTCGATAAACATTCGTGAGGCCACCCTCGGTTATTGCACGGCGGCCCGCGATGGCGAACTTGCATACGATTCCAATGGGGTCATTGGCGATGCCAAACACGACTATTACGTGTGCGACGGCGATGACGAATATTGGTATGCGGCTTCGAATTCCGTGGCCGATACAATTGGCTGGAAGGCTTCTACCGATGGAACCTTTAAGCCGGGGGCGTTCAGCTATTCGAGCAGCAAGTATTCTGACTTGAGTACGTCCTGCGTGTTCAAGGGTGAAAGTGGCCAAGTCTACTATGTGTACGACGGAGACCATTGGCGCGAGGCGAAGTCCATGGAAGTCTGCATGCTTTACGCCTGTACCAAGAAGCGCGAAGGCGAAACTCGTGACATGAACGGCTACACATTTGTTTGTCGCTCGGGCATTTGGGGGCAAGATTCCCTTTATAAAGTTGGCAAAAAGGACTACTTTAGCAAAACGGCGACTTACGCCACCTTGACGGATGCCCGCGATAATAAGACCTACAAGACCGTTGATATTGGCGGACTTACCTGGATGGCGGAGGATTTGAATTACGCCGATACCACTGCTACTCCCAATCTCATTAGCGGGCATACCTGCTACGGTAATGTGGACTCCAATTGCGTTATTGGCGGCAGGAGCTACCGTTGGGCATCGGCCATGAACCTGTCTTCTACCTACAACTCGTCGTCTGTTCCGGATACCATGATTCACAAGCCGCACCAGGGCATTTGCCCCACAGGGTGGCATGTCCCGGATTCCACGGAATGGCGCAAACTCTATGTCGCCGCGGGCAATTCTGCCGTTGCCTTGAAGGCTTCCGGCGTTTGGCCGTATTCGAGTTCTGTCGCGGCGCCGTCAAATGCGACGGGCTTTACGGCCCTCCCTTCGGGTTACGCGTACGGTTCCTATAGTTATTCTGGTAATCTTGCCGCTAGGTATTGCAGTGCGCATTCGTATTCGGCGAGCTATGCCTGGATTTACACCATGACTTATTCGAGCAATTACTTGACAGGCGATGATTACCGCAAGTCGGATGGATGCCACTTGCGGTGCGTGAAGGATCTTTAATACACCCCAAACAAAGGCAGGTCTTAATGGGCCTGCCTTTTCTTTTTATAGGAAGAACGGAACGATGAACGGGGCGACGAGGGCGGTAAATATACCGGCGACGCCAATAGAAAGACTACTCATGGCGCCCTGGACTTCGCCCATTTCCATGGCCCGGCTGGTGCCGAGGGCGTGACTCGCTGTCCCGGTGGCGACGCCCTGCGCAACAGGATTCTTGATTTTAAAGAACTTGCAAACCATGGGGGCAGTGACGGCTCCCGTGATTCCCGTAATGGTAATCGCGATGATGGTGAGGGACGAAACGCCCCCGATTTGCGTTGACAGTACGGAGCCCATCGGGATGGTGATGGACTTGGGCACCAGGGATAGCATCAGGGTCGTGCTCAATCCCGCCAGCTTGCTGCAACCGATAACACAAAGTACCGAAGTGATGCTCCCGACAAAAATCCCGGTGAGGATGGGGAGCCAGTATTTTTTTAGGTTCTGTATTTGCTTGTAGAGCGGGACTGCGAGCACGACGGTCACAGGCCCGAGAAAAAACGAAATGTAGTCGCCGCCGAGGTTGTAAGTTTCAAGGCTCACTCCGGTAATGCTGAGAAAACCGATGATGAGGACGTTTGCAATGAGGAGCGGGTTCAAAAGAGAGTTCTGCCACTTTTTGCGGATGGCGACACCTATTTCGAAGGCGATGAGCGAAAGGAGGATTCCAAAGAGAGGCGTTTGCATTATTTGCCCTCCTTGTTCTTGCTCAAAAGTTGCACGGTCCAGCCGGTCACCGCCATGGTGACGATGGTGAGCGCTATACAGAGGATCAACAGCAGGGGCCACTGGCTCAAGACCTCGTCGCCAGCGGCCATGATACCGATGCTGGGCGGCAAAAAGAAGAACGCCAGCCGTTTTAAAAAGAAGTCGCTCACGTCCTTGATCTGGTCGACTTTGACAATTTTAAGACAAAGTAACAAAAGGAGGATGATCATCCCAAGGATGTTGCCTGGGACGGGGACGCCTGCATGGGTGTGCAAAATGTCGCCCACAAGGCAGATTCCAAAAATAATGGCTAGTTGCTGTAAAACTCGCATTCCACTGCCAAATTTAGAAAAAGAGCATATAGGCCGAAAAAGCCGAGACTTTTCTTTGAGCTTTCGTCTTTTGCTTTTTGTCCTTTCTATCTTTTTCGCCATGAAGATTGTATTTATGGGAACGCCGGAATTTGCGGCGCATTTTTTGGAACACCTCATTGCGTGTCCCGATAAGGAAGTCCTTGCTGTTGTTACCCAACCCGACAGACCCGCGGGCAGGGGACGCGTGCTCACGCCGCCGCCGGTGAAGGTGACCGCCCTCAATCACAATTTGCCTGTGTTGCAACCGCTCGATTTGAAGGCTCCCGAATTTGAAGAAGACCTCCGCAAGTATAATGCCGATTTGTTTGTGGTGGTGGCGTATTCCATTTTGCCCAAGAACATCTTGGGCGTGGCGAAGTTCGGTGCCGTTAACGTTCACGGAAGCCTGCTCCCCAAGTACCGCGGTGCCGCCCCGGTGCAGCGTGCCATTGCCGACGGCCTTAAAGAAACGGGAGTGACGGTTTTTCGCCTCGACGAAAAGATGGACCATGGCCCGATTCTTGCGCAGCGTACTGTTGAGATTGCCCATCAAGATACAACGGTAAGCCTGCTCGACAAGATGGTTGCTCCTGGCACAGAAGCCTTGGACGACGCCATTGCCCAGCTTGAGAACGGTTGCGAAAAAGATTTGACCCAGGATCATGCCCAGGCTTCTGGAGCGCCCAAGCTCAAGAAAGAAGAAGGCAATATTGACTTCAACATGCCGGCGCAAGTGATTCACGACCGCATCCGCGCGTTCAATCCCTGGCCGGGCGGCTATTCCAAGTTCGGCGGTCGCACGGTTTACCTGCGCAAAACCGACGTGGTTGGGGTGGGCGATTGCAAGTTGGCGTCGGGCGTTTCGGCGAACCTCCCTGTTGGTGCGGTTGCCTTCAAAGAGAATCGATTCTTTGTCGGCACGGGCGATGGTATTTTGGAGGTGGTTGAAATACAGGCCGAGGGTAAAAAGTCCATGCCTGTGGCCGATTTTATGCGTGGTATCCAAAAACGCGAGGGACTTGTATTTTGCTGACGGAACGAGAAGAAGCATACCGTGTGTTGTTGCTGTGGCTAAAGGAAGACGCTTTTATTAAAGAAAGCGGGCTTTCGCCGTTTGCGATGGAACTTGCCTTGGGTGTATGCCGCAGGCACTTGTACTTGGAGTACTTTATCAAGACGCTCACCAAAAAGATGCCCGCGCTGGAAGTGCGCGTGATTTTGGAGATGGGACTATTCCAGATGTTCTTTATGGATGTGCCGGACCACGCCGCCATCAACACGAGTGTCGAGATGGCGAAAGCGGCGAATTTGGGAGACGGCGCCGCCCGTCTCACAAATGCCGTGCTGCGGGCAGCCCGGCGGTCCGGCGAACCTGCTCTTCCTCCACAGCGAGTTCGTCGCATCAGCATAGAGAATTCTGTGCCCGAGTGGATTGTGCGCCGTTGGTTCGACGTGTACGGCGGTGACCGTGCCGAAGCCTTGGCGAAGTCGACTTTGGAACGCCCTGTGGAATGGATCCGCGTGAACCTGCAAAAGACCTCGGCTCCGGTGCTGGCGCAAAAGCTAGGTATTACGGGCGCTTCGATTCTTTATGACAGGTTTATTGAACTCCCGCGGGATGTGGGCGTCAAGTTGCTTTTGGCGACCCCAGAATTTGTGAAGGGCGAGTTCAGTTTCCAGAATCCTTCGGCATTCGAGGTCGTTAAACTTTTGAATCTTAAACCGGGCTTAAAAGTTTGGGATGTCTGTGCTGCCCCTGGCGGAAAATCAGCCCTCATGGCCGAGATGGACCGTTCCCTCGAAATCACGGCGACGGACTCCTCTGAAGCGCGTCTCGAAAAAATGCAGGATCTGGTAGACCGCCTTGAACTCAAGAATGTAAAGATGGAAAGGCCGTTGTCGGTTACGGGCAAGTTCGACCGCATTCTCCTGGATGTCCCCTGCAGCAACATGGGCGTGCTGGCGCGTCGCCCCGAGGCTGTGTACCGTGTGACTCCGGAATCGTTCAAGGAACTTACCGAGTTGCAGTATAGCATCCTCGAAAAGTCCTATACAGCCCTTGCCGATGGCGGTCGCATTGTATACGCCACCTGTAGCCCCGACCCGCAAGAGACGACTCAGGTTATCAACCGCTTTGTCAAGGCGCATCCCGAATTCGAAAAGGTGGAAACGCCTGTGCTTCCCGGAAACGGCGACCCCCGCCTGGACAGATTCTTTGCCCAGGCACTGGAGCGTAAAAAATGAAGATCCTAAAGTTTATGCTCGCCTTAGCGCTTTCGTGCATGGCCGCGTATGCGGAACCGGCGGATTCTGCCTTCTCGCATTTGTACGTGGGTATTGAGGGTGGTGAAATATACCCCTTTGGTGATTTGATTGATGCGGTCGATAACACCTTTTTTGGGGGTGTCGGTGTCCGTTACACTTATTGGGAAGATTTCGACGGCTTTATCCAGTTCAATTACTCCTATTTTATGCCAATTGCCGATTCGGTGAATATTTATGGGGTGCACCAGTTTAGCGGGCGCTTTGGCCTGGATTGGCGCTGGAGTAAAATTCGCCCGTTGGCCATTGGAGCGGGTTTTATATGCAACTGGGCGCGAGCCGATTACGACGATGAAAACAGCGACCTGGCTTTTTCGGAACCAGGGGGAACCTTGACCGATAACGAGACGGAGTTCGGGTGGTTTGCTCGCTTGAATCTCCCTTGTTGGCATAAGGGTAATTTCTATGCGGGCCTGGATATCTTATGGGAAGAGTTGTGGACGTTGCCCAAACGTTCCAACATGCTCTCGGTGGGGGTCTACCTTGAGAGGAGGATTTGGTGATGAAATTCTCTTTTAAAGGCTGCGTTATTCCGCTGGTCGCCTTGTGTGTGTCCCTGGCCTCTGCCGCAGTGAATGCGGAGATGGAAGGCATGGAAGCCGTTTCCCGCGATGACGGGACTTTTTTGGTGGGCGGTCCGACCTACATTTATGACCGCATTCTCGGTGCGGGCGGCATTCATTCCGAGAGTGAACTCTGGACTCCTCAAAAATTGCGTCAACGCCTTTTGTTCAACCGGATGTCTATTTTGCCAAGCTGGGATCCCTACGAGCCTTCTATTTGGCTCAAGACGGGTAATGAACTGGGGGATTTAATTTACCAGGATTTTATCACGACCAAAGAACGTCCGGAGAACCGTACGCCCATTTTGGATGGAGGCTTTAGGACTCCAGCAATCAAGGGCTTTTGGGCAACCGGTCGCGCTTTTCAGGATGATCATTATTCAATGGGAAACGCAAGCTACCGCCGTCCATGGGTAGAGGACGATTTCTCGTTTTTTGGAGAGAACAGGCCCCTGTTCAGCACCATGTACGGCGGCTTGGGCTATACCAGCGATCTTGTCAATGCGTCCGTATTGGTGGGCGAAGAACACATTTGGCTCTTTAGTGAGAGCAGCCGTTGGATTCCCGTCCACTACAAGCCCCGTGTGGAAGCCCGTGCCGACATTGGCAACGTGATGGCTTCTGTGGTGTACGAGAATGCGGAGTATCAGAATTTTGCGAAAAAAGAAAAGGGTGCGAGAAAGGAACTCGATGGTTCCGTGCATTACCAATGCGGCAGGGCGTGCCGTAGCGGAATGTTCCAGGCTTCGGCGGGCATGGCGTTTCGTGCCGTATATGATTCGGGCAAGGTTTACACCGCCCTCGACGAGGAATTTGTCGCCTGGCCGTTCATGGAACTGCGCGTGCAACCGCATAAGCGTGTGACTGCCGACGTGATGTTTGGGATCAACGACGATGACTGGCTTGTGCAAGACAGCCTTGAGTTCCGGGCTCCTGCGCCGGAGTTCTCGGGTGTAGTTGTCGGTGTAAAGAACATTGCAGGCTCGCGAATGAATCCTTTGGCCGACGACAGGGAATTTTTTGATGGCAAGACCATCAGGCTTTCGGCGGATGGCCACATGAATTTGATTCAGGGCTATGCCGTGTTCTCGGATACCGCCGGGAATGTGGGCTTTGGCGGTCGCGCCAGTTTTTGGACCGAGTACGGGGCCGAAACGTTCGACACGACGGCAACCGTAGAAGAAGAGAATGCCATTTACCGTTATGGAAACGTCTCCCGTATTAACGACTGGATCAAGGGTATAACGGGGGAACTTTGGCTTGGCCTATGGTACGAGGACATGTTCAACTTCAAGGCTCTGGGAGGCTTTGAACGCATCGATGGCGATACGTTCCGTTTTGAAGTGACCCCTGCGGAGTTCTTTGTGGCTTTTACCGCCGATTGGCTATTGCGCAAGTCGTTCCGCATATCGCATTCCCTGCGTTATCGTAGCGATGCCGAGTGGAACCTGCGCGGCAGGGACCCGATGGTGGTCAAGGGGGACTGGTACTGGGACGCCACGTTTGAACAGATGTTCCCCAAACAGGGGCTCTATTTGACGGGAACGCTTTTGCACGTGCTGGCTGACGAAGTTATCCAGACTCCAAACGGGAGCGAGGACCGTCTTCGCTTTGTATGTACCGTCAAAAAGACGTTCTAGTCTTTTTGGACCAGCTTTAACGCTTTTAAACTGAAACTGTTCGCGAAGGTCTCCATGGACTTCGACTTTGGAATCCACTGGATCGCATTGGCTGCTTGGGCAGTGTGGGCGGCGCGGGCCCTTAGGGTAACGTGCAGCACGTCGCATTCGATTTTGTGTGTCGTGATGCTGTGGCGGAACTTGCCGCAGGGCTTCAATGAATTTATGTCGTCGTCAGGGATGAGCTTTTCCGCCTCGGCGCTCAGGCCTACGGTGGCGTTGCGCGGAGATTCAAAGTGGGGGAGCGAAAGCTGCCCTTTAAAGAACTTACACCCCGCGATCACGCCGAGAATCTTGTGGTCGGCGGATTCCACGACGAGTACGGTGCCGTGCCATTCTTGCTGGGTGCGTTTTTTTGCGGGCGGGAACGCTGCGCAGCAGTCGTCGCTGTGGGCACGGCAGGCGGTTGCCAAGGGGCACTTGTCGCAAAGTGGATTACGGACCTTGCAAATGGTGCGTCCCAGCTCCATCAGGGCCTCGTTGTGCAGGTAGGCCTTGGAACCGCGGGCGACATCGCGGGCTTGTTCCCAGTAGATCTCGGCGGCTTTTTTGTTTTCGGTAGGTAAAAATGACAGCTTGTAGAGCCTACTGAATATACGGACAAGATTCCCGTCCAAAATGGCTTCGCGCTGGTGGTAGGCGAGGCTCAATATGGCCCCCGCCGTGTAGGCGCCAATGCCCGGGAGCTTTTCGAGGGCATCCCTTGTTTCGGGAAACTTGCCGCCACTGCCGGCAATGATTTTTGCGGTCTTTAAAATGTTTTTTGCACGGCTGTAGTAGCCTAGCCCCTGCCAATATCGGAATACTTCGTCCTCGGTTGCGCTGGCGAGCTTGTTCACGTTTGGGAAGTGTTTCATCCAACGTACGTAATAGTCACGTACTGTCGAGACCTGCGTTTGTTGCAGCATGGTCTCGCTAATCCAGACAGCGTAAGGATCACGGGGGGCGTTCAGGTCGTCCAAACGCCACGGGAGTTCCGCAGCGTTCTTGGTAAACCATGTTCGCAATTTTTTTAGCACATCGCCTTGCATGGTGCGGCTAGAGTTTGTAGTAATCTTTTTTGAGTTGGCGGAAATAGTCGAACTGCGCCCTAGTGGAACTTTCCAAGGTGTACATCAGGCTTCTTTCGTGGGCGCATTTGCGCATGTCTTGGTAGAGCTCGGGTTTCGAGAGCTTGATTTCTCGGCATTCCTCGAGGGCCTCAAGCCATTTCTGCTCGTCAATGGGTAAAATGCGTCCGCACAGGTCGTCCTTTACAATGCTGCGCGGACCGCCGTAATTGCTCACGATGGCGGGCGTGCCTGTGGACATGGCCTCGACGACCACGTTGCCGAAGGTGTCGGTTGTGCTCGGGAAAAGGAAAAAGTCCGTATCGGCGTAGAGGCCGGCCAAGGTCTCGCCGCCCTGTTCCCCGGCAAAGTGGACGGAGTCGTCGCCCTCGTAGCTCTTCTTGATTTCTTCAAGGTACCAGCCGTAGCCCACGTACATGAGTTCCACGTCGTTGTGCCTAGCGGCAAACTGGCGCCACACACGGTTCAGGAACTCCAGGTTTTTCTCCTTGGAGATTCGTCCAATGAACGAGAACCGCACAGGGCGTTTTTCGCGCGAGTCTCCGTATTTTTCCCACGTTCCCTTGCCGCGCATGTCGGGGGAGAACTTTTCGAGCGGGAGCCCGCGGGGGAGGATTTTCACCTGCTTGGCAGGAACCTTGAGTTCCTTGGTCAAAATGTCGGCGTAGTCGTCGCAGGGGCTAATGACCGGGCGCGCCATCCCGTAAAAAATCTGCATCAGCTTGAGCACGTAGGTGTGCATCCACTTGGCCTTCACAAGCGTTTTGGCGTAAGTGGGCACGTCGGTGCGGTAATGGCTAAAGACCTTGATGCCTGCGACCTTGGCGCAAAAACATACCAGCCAGGCGCCGGGGCTTGGTGTTTCGAGTTCAATCAAATCCACCGGGTAGCGCTTGAGCAATCGCAGTGCGGGGCTAATGCGCGGGATGGCGAGCTCGCTGTTGGCGTAGCCCAGTTGCTCCATGCTGAACATGCGGGGGAGCAGCATGCAGTAGCTGTTCTCCACGACGCCGCAGGGGCGTGTGTTGAACGCACTTCCGGCAAGGAAGGCCTTCATGCCGTGGGCACGCATGTAGGGGATCACGTTGCGCAGGTTGTTGGCGATGCCGTTCGTTTCGTCCAGGTTGTCGGAGTAAAACAGAATGCGCACGTCGTCGGCGGGGTGTTTTTTGCGTTCCTTTTTGAGGTAAAAACGCAACTTGAGAAGCGCCGGTATATTGCAGATGACCGAGAGAAAGACAATGGGCGGAATCCAGCAGGTGCGAATGTTTCCGGGAGGCTTGTGCTTGATGCTAAAGCCCTTGCGGAAGGTGCTGGTAACCGTGCGTCCGAAAATACTTGGGCGGGAATCCAGGGAATCGGTGGCCTTAAGCTTGGTTGAATTTGACGCAGTCGTCATATTTCACTCCTTTGCCACCGAAAAGGTCCAAGGCGCTTCCGATGGTGAGGTCTATTCTTCCGCCAGAAATTTCTTTTACGTGCACCAGGTCCTCGAGGGACTTGGCCCCGCCGGCATAGGTCGCCGGGATAGGGCTGTGCGCCGCCAAAAAGCGAATGAGTTCATCGTCCATGCCCTGCTGCTTTCCTTCTACATCGGCGGCGTGTATCAGGAATTCGTCGCAGCTTTGCGCGAGGTCTTTGAGCGTGGCTTCGGTAATTTGAACATCGATGAGCGTTTGCCAGCGGTTGGTGGCGATGTTCCAAGCGGGGGCTTCGTTTGGTGCGTTGGTGCGCTTGCAGCTCAAATCCAGCACGAGCCGCTCTTTGCCAATGGCCTTGACTAACTCGGCGAGGCGTTCGCGGTCCAGTTTCCCGTCGGGGAAAATCCAGCTGGTGACAATCACGTGGCTTGCCCCGGCGTCAATATATTCTTTGGCGTTGCCGGCGTTGATTCCGCCCCCCACTTGGAGTCCACCGGGGTAGGCGGCGAGGGCTTCCTTGGCGGCGTCCTCGTTCCCTTTGCCGAGCATAATGATGTGCCCGCCTTTAATGCCGTCTTTTTTGTAGAGTTCGGCGAACCAGGCTGAACTGCGGTCCGTCTCGAAATTCGTCTTGAGTCCCTTGCCGCTGTCGCTGAGCGAACTACCGACAATCTGCTTGACTTTGCCATCGTGGAGGTCTATGCAGGGGCGAAACTTGGTCATCAGTCCTTGACTCCTGTAATGGTCCAGTCCACTTTTTTGCCGTGGCTGCCGTCGCTGCGGCCACGGTAAAATAGCACTTCGCCACCGGCGGCGATCTTGAATGCCTTCTTGGCGAGCCACCCGTCGACCTTGTCGAGGAGGGAAGCCTTTTGCAGGGGCTTGTTCGCGGCGAAACTCAGGGCGGGGACTCCGCCGTTGAATTCAAAACTGAGCGAGCCCTTGGGAAACTTTTTGCCCTTGTAGGTGTCGTCGCCATCCTTGATGGCCGTGGGCATGGCGACCTTGACGCCTTCGCCGTTGTTGTAGAGGGCGTAGCCAATGAGCTTGCCGCTCTCGGTAAGCGAAATGCGGCCGGCAAAGAGCGGGCTTTTGGCGCTAGTGCTAAAGTTGATGGAACGGGCGGCGATATCGGTCGCCTGGTCGGTTTGCCAGGTTTGGTCCATGTAGGCGTAGCCCTTCACGGCGATGGTGTCGCCTTCGTAGCCAATGCGTCCGCTTACGCGACCATAGGGAATGTGTACGTATTGGGCGAACTTGTTTTTACCTACCTGCCAAACGCCGTCTCCGGGGACTTTGCCCTGTTCGGCACTTTCAAAAGTGACGTCTAAGAAAAACTTCCCGCCCTTGTCGGCGGTAAAATAAACACGGTGGCCCTTGCCGGGCTTGTGCTCCATGGCGTATTCGCCTTTAATGTCTATGGTCGCCTTGTCTTTGTAGGCTTCAAGGCGTTCTGGCGGGTATTGACGCCCGACGGTATAAGATTTGCCTTTGAAATTCCAAAAATTCAAGTCGCAAGCGACTTTTTTGCCTGTGCCGGGGATGTAGAGGGTCGCGTAGTTGACAAAGGCGCGGGTGCCGTTGTCAAATACGAACTGGTAGCTCCAGGTTTCGTTGAATTCTTTGGCCGAATTTTTGTGCGGCATAAAGTCTGCAACGGTCAGGTTGCGCTCGGCACCCTTGGGGCCTACTACATCTTCGGCGTGTGCAGTGAGCGTCAACCCGAATACGGCACTAACTAAAAAAGAAAACTTCTTAACCCATGACATTATGCTATAAAAATAAAAAAATGCAGCCCGGGCAAGGCTGCATTCATCGGCTAAACTGGCATTACAGTCGCAAATCTCGGCCCATGCCCATCTTGAGTTCCACGCGGCGGCGCACCACCATTTCGTTGAACAGGTCGGTAAGGCAGTCGTCCATGGTAATCATGGGTTTCCAGCCAAGGCTCGTAATTTTGGTGGGGTCGCCAATCAACAGCGGAATGTCGTTGCTGCGTTCGTAGGCGGGGTCCACGCGAAAATCGACGCTCACGCCGGCGATGTCCACGAGCATCTCAACCAGCTCGCGGAAGGTGTAAGACTTGCCGCAGCAAATGTTGAAGGCTTCGCCCGATTCGGCGGTATTCAAAATCTGGATCATGCCGCGGGCCACGTCGCGCACGTCGACCACGTCGCGGCTCACATCGAGGCTGCCAGAGTAAACGACCGGCTCGGCCCCGTAGTACTTGATTTTAACTAGCTGGTGCGTGATGGAGGGCAGCACAAAACGGCGACTGTGATGGGGCCCTGTAAAGTGGAATGGACGCGCAAACACAATGTGGAGCCCGTGGGCGTTACGGAATTGGTTGCCGAGGAGTTCCATGCAGGCCTTGGACGTGGCGTAGGGCGTGAGGGGGTTCGGCAAGTCGGTTTCTTTGTGCAGACAAGTTAATTTCTGGTCGGTGCGGCCGTAAATTTCACTACTGCTCAGCAAAAGAATTTTCGCCTTGGGCACCACCTGCCTTGCAGCTTCCAAGATGGTCTGCGTTCCGAGGAGGTTGATGTTCAAAGTCTCGTAGGGCTTTTTGTAACTGAGCCCCACGGAGGATTGGCTTGCCAAGTGGTAAATGTGCGTGGGCTGCACCATTTGGAGCATGTCGTACACATCCTTGAAGTTTAACAGGTCGCCGCTCAGGTAGTGGACGCTGTCCAATGTTTGCCAGGGCTGTGGCTGTTCGTCGCTAAAACTGTAAAGGTCGTGATTTGTGCCACTGAGGTTCGAAAGCAGGTGAAAGCCGAGCGCGCCTGTACCACCTGTAACCAAAATACTCATGTTACGCCTCTTTTGCCTGGATGGCTAACCAGGACTTATTGATGAGTTCCTTGTCGATGTTTGTAACTTTCTCCACTTCTCCAATTTTGGTAGGCAAAATGTAAACGCGGGTCCCTTTTTCTGCCTTCTTGTCGACGGCCATGGCGTTCCATGCGGCTTCGGCATTGACGCCAAAGCTCTTGGGGAATCCTAGGGCGTCCAAAAGTGCGTTTTGACGTTTTTCGGTAACTTCGTCAATTTTGCCGAGCAAAACGGCGGTACGGGCGGCGACGCGCATGCCGAGCGAAACGGCTATGCCGTGGCTGAATTTCTCGTAGTTGGTGATTTTTTCGATGGCGTGACCGAAAGTGTGCCCGTAATTCAAGATGGCGCGGAGACCGGCTTCCTTTTCGTCGATGCCCACGACCTCGGCCTTGATTTGGCAACTGCGGAAAATCAAGTGGCGGAGCGTGTCATAGTCATGACGTTTGATGGCTTCCACGTTCTGTTCCATGTACTTGAAGAATTCCTCGTCGTAAATCACCCCGTACTTCACGATTTCGGCGAGCCCTGCCAGGTATTCGTTTTCGGGGAGCGTGCTCAAAACAGAGATGTCGCAAACCACGGCGCTTGGCTGGTAAAAAGCGCCGATCATGTTCTTGCCCTCGGGATGGTTCACGGCAACCTTGCCGCCCACCGAACTGTCGACCATGCTCAAGAGGGTTGTGGGGAACTGGATGAATGGGATGCCGCGCTGGTACGTGGCGGCACCGAATCCGGCCATGTCGCCCACGACGCCGCCGCTGAACTGCAAAAGGCAGCTCTTGCGGGTGTAGTTGCGGTGCAGCATAAAGCTGTAAAGCTGGTTCAGGTTGTGGAGTGTTTTGTTGCGTTCCCCGGCTTGGAATTTGAATACCGGGCAGCGTCCCGCCTGGCCGCGAAGCTCCTGGAGCATCTCGTTTTGCGCCTTGGCGATGGTGGTGTCGGTGCAAACCAAAAATTCGTAGTTGGGGGTAAGGCGGAGCCCTTCCAGCAGGCATGCCGCGGTGGGCGTGATGTTTTTGCCGATAAAGATCGGGTAGCGCCCCCCGCTGCTGGGGCACACGTCGAGGGCGTGAGATTCCCAGAACTTGAGCATGTGCAAAATGCGTTCGATCACGTGGGCTTCGTTTGCTTCGTTGGTGCTTTCCACGCTAAAGTCCGCCTGGGCATAGTTCTTTTCGCGCTCCTTGAGCATCACCTTGATTTTGGCAAGGCGTTCCTCGTCGTTCAGGTTCGCAAGAAGCGGACGCGTATTCTTGCGTCCAATGCGCTCACTCAAAATTTCGGGCTTGGCCCACAGACGCACCAACACACCCGAGCTACGGATTGCCTTGATGTTCTCGGGTTGGTTCAGTGCGCCGCCGCCCAGCGAAACCACTTGCGGGGATTCGTTCCTCGCGATTTCGGCAATGACTTCGCGTTCCATCTCGCGGAATTTGGCCTCGCCGTCCTGTTCAAAAATTTCACTGATGCTCTTGCCGGCGCGTTCCACGATTACAGAGTCTGTGTCGATAAAGGGCCGTTGCAGGCGATCGGCCATGGCCCTGCCTGTGCGGGACTTGCCGCTCGCCATGAAACCTGTAAAAAAGATGTGCTTTTTCATGTTAACCCTGCATTCCTTTGCGCATAATCGCCGTCAATTCGTCGTTTGTTTTCTCAGCCGTTTCGACGGGGAACCATTTTTTAAAGCTCTCTAGGCCCTGGTGGACTAGCATGCCTTCGCCCGTGACCGTCTTGCATCCCTTGGCCGCGGCCATTTGCAAAAGCTTGGTGCGGGGCGGCGTGTACACGATGTCGCATACGACTTGCCCTGCGTGCAGGCAGTCCTCGCCGAGCGGGCTTTCTCCTTCGTTTGGCGTCATGCCTACCGATGTGGCATTGATGATGATTTTGAATTGTGCCGATACCGCCGCGAATTCACCGAAGGTGACCGCGTCGACGTTCCCCTTGAGGGCGTTCGCCAGGGCGGTTCCCTTTTCTTTGTTGCGGCACACGATGGTGAGCTCGTTCTTTTGTTCCACCAGTGTGTAGGCGATTGCCTTGGCGGCACCGCCGTTCCCGAGCAGAGCGACTTTCGTGTTCGAGGCCACCACGCCGTGTTCTTCGAGATTCCTGATGCAACCGTACGGGTCGGTTGTGGTCCCGCAAAGCGTACCGCCGACAATGCCGTCTTTCCAGTAGAGCGTGTTCACGCTCCCTGTGAACTTGCTAATGTCGCTTAGTTCGTCGACCAGCCGGGGGGAGCCGTCGGCTTCCATGAACTCGGTCTTGTAGGGGATGGTGACATTTGCCCCGTGGAACTTCATCGCCCTGAACCCGCGGATGGCGTCGGCGAACTGATCTGCTTCTGGAGCGTAGGGGAGGTAGGCGGCATTGATGCCGAGGGCATCGAATAACGCATTGTGCATCAGCGGCGACTTGCTATGTGCCACCGGGTGCCCAAAAATACACAAGGACTCGGTTTTTCCGTCCATAAATTCCTCAATATGTCCGCTCACCTGGAGCTGAACTCTAAATAATCTTCTACAAAGATATATATTGTCTTTGGTCGAAAATTCCACTGCTACCGAAATTTTACCCGAATAAGGCGTTATTGAAACACGAGAGGTTTTATATTTCAGGTAATCTCTATGAAGTCTATTGAAGTTGTTGCTGGAGTCTTGACCCGTACCCAAAATGGGGCAGTGGAATTTTTTGCTACCGCCCGCGGGTATGGGAACTACAAGGGGTTTTGGGAATTCCCGGGCGGCAAGATGGAGGCGGGGGAGACCCGCGAACAGGCGCTTGCCCGTGAACTTAGGGAAGAACTCGCGGTCCAGGTGGAGGTGGGCGACTTTATTTGCACCGTGGAGCACGACTACCCGAATTTCCACCTGACTATGCACTGCCTTTACTGCTCCATGGTGGGTGGGGAACTCACGCTTTTGGAGCACGAGGCGGCCCGCTGGGTTCCGCTCGGGGACCTGGACTCGCTCAAGTGGTGCCCTGCCGACATCAAAGTGGTGGAAAATCTTAAAAAATGCTATATTTAGCCCCATAATTTTAAAAGGATACCACAATGGAAATCCCCGAATCTTCGAATTTTGTGCAGGACATCATCGTCAACGACCTCAAGACGGGCAAGCGCACCAAGGTGCATACCCGTTTCCCGCCCGAACCCAACGGCTACATCCACATCGGACATGCGAAGTCCATTTGCCTGAACTTCGGTACTGCCATCAAGTATAAGGATTTTGGCGGCATCACGAACCTGCGCTTTGACGACACGAACCCCTCCAAGGAAGACGTGGAATACGTGGACTCCATCCGCGAAGACGTGAAGTGGCTCGGTTTTGAATGGAAGGGCGGCGAATACTTCGCGAGCGACTACTACGACCAGATTTATGCCTTTGCCGAAAAGCTCATCGAGATGGGCAAGGCCTACGTGGAAGACCTGACCCGCGACGAGATGCAGGAATACCGCGGCAACGACGCCGGCAAGCCGAGCCGCCCGAGCCCCTATCGCGACCGCAGCGTCGAAGAGAACATGAAGCTCTTCCGCGAGATGCGCGACGGCAAGTACGCCGACGGCGAGAAGTGCCTCCGCGCGAAGGTGGACCTCTCGAGCCCGAACATGAACATGCGCGACCCGGTCATCTACCGTATTAAGCACTGCACCCACCACCGCACCGGCGACAAGTGGTGCATCTACCCGATGTACGATTTTGCGCACCCGCTCAGCGACTGGATCGAGGGCATCACGCACTCTATCTGTACGCTGGAATTCGAGGCGCATCGCCCGCTGTACGACTGGTTCTTGATCGAACTCGGTCTCGACAACCGCCCGCAGCAGATTGAATTTGCCCGCTTGAACCTGACCTACACCATGATGAGCAAGAGAAAGCTCTTGGAACTGGTGGAGACCAAGGCCGTGATGGGCTGGAACGACCCGCGCATGCCGACGGTCTGCGGTTACCGCCGCCGTGGCTTCACGCCGAGTTCCATCCGCGAGTTCTGCGACCGCATCGGCGTTTCGAAGGCCGATTCCATGGTCGACGTGAACCTCCTGTACTTCTGCATCCGCGAAGAGCTGAACAAGACGGCGAACCGCGTGATGGCCGTGATCGACCCGGTGAAGCTCGTGATTGACAATTGGGAAGACGGCAAGGTCGAGATGATCAAGGTTGAAAACAACCCGAACGACCCCGCCGCCGGTACTCGTGAAGTCCCCTTCGGTAAGGAACTCTACATCGAGGCCGACGACTTCATGGAAGAACCGCCCAAGAAGTACTTCCGCCTCAAGCCGGATGGCGAAGTCCGCCTGAAGGGCGCCTACTTCGTGACCTGCAAGAGCGTCGAGAAGGATGCAAACGGCAAGGTGACGGTGATTCACTGCGAATACGACCCGCAGAGCCAGGGCGGCGAGACTCCCGACGGCCGCAAGGTCAAGGGAACCATCCACTGGGTTTCTGCGGCACACGCCGTGGATGCCGAAGTGCGCCTAATCAACAACCTCTTCACGCTCGAGGATCCGGCCGCGGTTCCCGAGGGCGAAGACTGGCACGACTACCTGAACCCGGAATCCATGGTCATCAAGCAGGCCAAGGTGGAACCGAGCCTCGCAAACGCAAGGCTCGAAGACCGCTTCCAGTTCATGCGCCAGGGCTACTTCTGCCTCGATAGCGAAGATTCCAAGCCGGGCCATCTTGTCTTTAATAGGACTGTCGATCTGAAGGATTCCTTCGCAAAGACCGTCGCGAAGTAATTCGAATTATAACGCATCGCGATACTGCGTGTTAAAAACAAATTAAAGGTGGCCTTGCGCCGCCTTTTTTGTTTGGTTCTGCTCAAGGGGAAAATGAGAACATTTACTGTTGAAAAATGGTAAAATTTTATTTAAAATAATAGATTTTGCTGGAATGATATTATATTTGTTTCTAAAATTTGAGAACATTGTAGATGATCTCAGGGATGGATGTTATGGTGAATTGGGTTGAAAGGGCCAGGATGCTGGCCGTGGCTGCCGTCTTGGCGCTCGGAACGGCTCATGCCGAAAAGACGGTCGTTTTCTTTACACCGTGGTCGAACACAAACGCGGTGCTGTTCGTAGGGGGCGATTCCGTAGCCACGATGACGCCTCTCGAAAATTACTGCGGCTGGTTCAAGGCGACGGTGGATGCGCCCGCCGAGGGCTTCGGGGTCTACTTCAAGCAGACTGTTGGCCTCAACTACGTGGGTGCCGAGGGCATGGTCGCCGAGGAACCTACGGAATCAAGCGAGATATTGCTGGATTCCGTTGCCGCCCTCTCCGATACGGTTTGGGTGCAGGGGTACAAGGCCGATGTTCCCGCGCTGTTTTCCGGTTACCCCGGCGTGCTTGGCGACTGCCCGCTCAAGAAGATTCCCGTGACCGTCTACGACTGGCTGCACGGTACCGATGGCGATGGCGACGGAAGCGGAAAAAACGGTGACCCCGCAAACGGCGTCAGCGCGGACTTCGGTTCGGGCGGGTGCTCCGGCAAGGACAAGGCTGTTACGGGTATGGTCGAATACAGGCTCGGTGCGAACGGGGTCCCCGTGCGAGCGGACCCCTTCCCGGAAAAGTGCAAGATTACGGAGCATCTCGACAGCTGGTTCCTACCCGAGGTTGTCGCCAAGGACAGTGCGGGCAACGAATACACGAACATGACCTGCCGCGACCTGTATGTATCTATGGACGACGAGGGTTTCTGGCTTGCGGAAGTTTCGAAGGACCAGATATCGAAAGGCAACGAGGCCAATTCGGACGGAATGTTCCTGCTGGACGATTTCGAGTTTCTCGACGATGCGGAGACGGTTCCGAACCCTTACTACGACCAGCTGAAGGGAACGAAGATAGGGAAGCACAACTTCGGGTATGCCGCAAAGATCCAGGCGACGTTCGAGTATGTCCCGGGCCAGTACTTCGACTTTTACGGCGACGACGACGTGTGGGTTTTTATCGACAATCGCCTTGCGGTGGATATCGGCGGGCAGCATGGCCAGGTGGCGGGTGCTGTAGATCTCGATACCATCGGGCAGAATACCGGTGACATGCTTGTTCCGGGCAAGACGTACGACTTCCATATCTTTTACGTGGAGCGCCATACCGGTTCGTCTAATTTCCGCATGCGCACTTCTATTGACCTGCAGGTCGAGGCGTCGCTGTTCCTGACTTCGGACAGGCGCGGCTCCGGAATGAGTTACGAGGTATGGCAGATCAACAAGAAGAGCAAGCTTTCCTGCAATTTCGACGCGAATTCTGCCGAGCGTGATACGACCGGTGGCGCGTCGACCTTCAAGCTTACCGGCGGTAACCTCGCGGGGCCCGAGATACTCGGGGTCGGTACCCATTACGAGGGAATCAAGATTACGAGCGATTCCACGTTCTCGATAGATTCTGCAGCGATTGTTTCGAACTACGCGCTTGCTCCCGGGCACTACTTCCTGGAGGTTTCCCTGAAGGCTGACCCGAGCCAGGTGACGAAGGTGGAAATTACTGTGCCGTCCTATTCCGTGCCGAGCGTCGCGTTCGCGAAGGAAGACTGGACTGTTCTCGGTACGCAGGTCTCTGGCGATACGGCGCAGATTGGCCCCTGGGCGTATGCGACTTACCAGGTGAATATCACGTTCTTCGAGGAATGGGCCGTCGTCAACAATTACAACCGCAAGATAAACCTATCGTTCTCGAATGCGGCGATAGATATCCTGGATGCGCCGGGCGGAAAGAAAATCAGCGCGGTGAACCTGGACGAGGATGGGCGTGCGACATTCTACGTGCATGCGAATGCTCCCGTGTCCGGAGCCGTGCTCACGGCGAAGGGCGCCGCGGCGGGGGTTTCGGTATGGACCGACCTGAAGTTTGCCGAACCTCCCGCACCGCGCGTAGAGCGGGCGGTCGCGATGGACCGGAACGGGGACGGGCGTGCCGACAGCCTGTACGTTCACTTTGAGCGCGCAGTCAATGGCAAGAGCCGTCTGGATTCTATCCAGCTGACTTTCGGAGAAACGTTCGTGGCGACATCGAACTTCAAGATTGTGAACGAGACCGATATCGTGCTTACTGCCGAAGACCTTGGCGCGGAATGTACCGGGAAGGTTTGCGGTTTTGGTAGTAGGCAGTTTACCGGAGATGCGTCGGGAATCTATTCTGGAAGCCTGAACAACTGGTTTACCTACGAAAATGAGGGCGAGGTCAGCAACTTCTTTATCGAGAACGAGCAGGTTGCCGACGGTGTCGGACCCATCGTGCTTTCTGCCTCGAAAAAGTTAAGCAAGGACGGGAGCAGGCTTATAGACATTACCTTCAGCGAGGCGATTTCTGAAGAGTCCCGGCACCTGTTTACTGAAATCTTTGAATACACCTGCATGCGCTCGGGAATAAACGAGAAGCCCGAAAGGCCTCTGCAGCAGGGCGGAACGGGAGCGCACATGACGCTCATCTATACCTCGGGCGGGAACGGGGCTGTACTGCCGACGGATGGTGACCTGATCAGGTTTGCACCCAAGGGCGGTGCGCAGGACCTTGCCGGGAACGTACCGCACAGGGACAATCCGTGGGTTGCCATTACGGGCGACCAGGAACTCGGTGTAGAGAACCCGGGCGTAGTCTCGCTGGGAGAAGACCCCTATGGCGTTATCGGGAACGATACGGTTACGCAGGTGAAGCTTGTGACAGATATAAGCCAGAGCGCCCAGCAGATAGCGGATTCGCTCGGCGTGCAGGGCTCGCTTGTCGATTTTGATATCGCGAAGATTATGGTAGAGCAGACGAAGGATGCCGTCGAGAAGTTCGATGCCTTCGTGAACTCTCGCGTCGGGAGCGAAACTGATTACGACACGACGATTGTCGGCATCAGCGAGCAGGAAGCCTTGACGCAGTTGTTCAACGACATTCGCGTGAACCTGGTGGATACCTCGTACGGTTTTAGCGAGCAGGCCATCAACGGGATTTTGGACGGTTCCATTACCGAGGACAACTACAGGTCCTTTGTCGGCGAGGGCGACCTGGAGCTCTTCGCGAAAATGGCGGAGGCGAATATCGAGGCGAGCCGCGATACGGTAATCACCATAGGGAACGTCCAGACCGTGACGCAGGCCGACCTCTTCGATGCCATCCGTAGCGGCAGGCTGGATGCGGAACTTGCAGAAGCAGGCGTTGCGCGTGAACTTATCGATGCCGTAAAGGCGGGCGAGGTAACCGAATTCAATCTCGAAGAGTACCGTAGCGGCGAAAGGACGATTGTATCTGACGATGCCGTGGAACTGCACTACCGCACGTTCTATTACAGTCAGTTCGGCGAGTACGTGGGCGGAACGTCCAATACGATAAGGTGCTCCGACAAGGGCGTGTACGGCGAAGAGGGCTGCCTCAAGAACAAGGGAAATATCTTCCTTGCATGGAACATGCGTTCCAATAGCGGCCGCTTGGTCGGGACTGGCGTCTACATCTCGCGCCTAGAAATAAAAATTGTCGTGAACGGTAAAAATACACTTCACCAAGTTCACGACAGTTTCTGGGGCGTGCGCCGCGGTAAAAACTTTAGCGGCTTAGCATCTTCCCGTTGAGGGTGGCTATCCAGTGTTTGTTCATGGCCTTGGCCGGAATCTTCAAGGTCGTGAGGCCAGTCCCGATTCGGGTCGTGTACAGTACCTTGCCGTTCAGGTCGATGAGGGCGAATTTGCCGCCGAGGTCCGTTTGAATTTCTAGGAACTCTCCATTCATGGCAAAGTAGTTGGTCGGGGAGAGCCTGCTTATGTCGTCGACGTGCAAATCTTGCGTGACTGTGTCCATCTGCCAGTTGGGCACGTGGATTACGGGCTCGGTCACGATGGGCTGCGCGGGTTCGGTAAATCCGAGCTGCTGGTCCATCCATGCCATGCGTTCCTTCATCTTCTTGCGGAGGTGTTCGAACTCGCCGTCCCAAGTGTCGGCATTGTAGCCGCCCATAGGCATGTTCATGCCCCAGCCTTGCTGACCACCGCCTTGGTTGCAGTATTTCATCGGTTCCGGGTCGGCATCTCCCTGACCGCTCGATTTACCCAGGTTCGGCCAGCGCTTGAAGTTCCTGTCGGCAGCCTTGGTCAGGTATGTCTTCATGGAGTCGAGATACATGTCCATCGTCTTGGTGTGCCATACGCCGCTGCGGAGTTCCGCCCAGCGTTTTTTCAGTTCGCTCTGGTAATGGCTGTCTTTCCACATGCCAAGCAGCCAGTTAGGGATCTTGAGCCCGCTCATGCCGGTTTTCATGGTGCTCTCGATTTGCCAGCCGGTGGTGCCGGAACTTCCCATTCCGCCGCCTCCGCCGCCACCGCCCCACATGTTCCAGTTGAAGCCGTTGTTGCCGCCGTTGTTGTTGCCGCCGTTTTCAGGCTGGCTTCCGTTGCTCATGGCGAGGTTAAAGTCCCAAGCCGGGCCAAGCGTCACCTTGCCGCCCTTGCTTTCCTTGGGCTTGTGCAAGAAGAAGCTGCACCAGTAGGAGTCGGAGTTGTTGGTCACTTCTTCGTGCAGCACGTAGTCGAGCGCCGAAGTCATGTCCACATAGTTTTCGTACCCGCTGCCGTTCTTGCCGTTCTTGAACAGGTTCTCGAGATCTTCCAGGTACTTTTTCAGGTAGGCCTGCTGCTCTGTTTGCAGGTTTTCCTTCTTGGGATAGTGCATGATGACGTTCAGGCCGTCGGCGGTCTTGAAGCCTTCCTTGTTGATGTCTTCGTTGCCCATGCCGCCGGTATTGGTGCCGGTCTTGTCGAATGCCCAGATGTAGCCGCCGGTCACGTCGTCGCCGCTGATGTCGGTTTCTTTAAGCTTGCTCACGTCTACGCGGTATTTGCCGCGTTTGATTTTTTCGATAAGCACGTACACGCCGCGGTACACGCCGTTGATGTAGAGGTCGAAATGCTTGGTGCGGGGGCTATAGTGGCCAGCCTGCCTAAACAGCCAGTGGGCGAGCGCGTTGCGCATCATGCTCTTGTCAACGTACGGGCCATGGAATACCCAGTCGTCGGCAGGGGGGAGCCCGAGCATGCTCACGTCAAGGCCTTCGCCCTTGTCGTCGCGGACTTCCACGCTGTAGCCGGGCTTGGGGAACTTGGCCGAAGATTGACCGCGCACTTTGATGCCGATGTCGTAGTGCGTACCCTTGGCGCTGTCGGCTACGTTGTTCGTTGCCGCGTCCAGCACGCTCATCGTGGCGGGCATCTTGTCGTTCACTGTGTTGTCTAGGCATTTACCCTTGGTGTCGATGAACACGATGGGCAAATCGACGGTTTGTGCTAGGAGCGTACCTGCCAAAAAGCAGCACAGCAAAGTTATTTTCTTGAGCATAATGTCTCCCTGGATTTAACACCTGGTATAAAAATATTTGCATATATATGCCAAAGTCTGTTAATTGTAGTTTACGCGTTGTAAGTAATTACAACTATATAAAAGGGCAAAAATGGCTTTTTTTTCTCGATTTTGTACGAAATTGCAACCATTTGATTTTTCTTTTCATCTAATAGATTGTAATTTTAGAGTTGTTCAAGGAGGCCATGTGAAAAAAATTCCCGTTTTTATTGTGGCTCTGCTGTTGAGCCTCTCTGTCATGGGGAATGCCCAGAGCAATTACACTCCCTCGGAACTGGATACCCTGGTTTCGAGTATAGCTCTGTACCCGGACCCCCTTTTGGTGCATGTTTTGACTGCTTCTACTTACGGGGAGCAGATTCCCGCCGCGAACCTTTGGGCTCAAGGTCACAAGCACCTCACCGGAGAATCCCTTGCGGCCGCCATGGAGGACGCAAACCTGAATTACGACCCGAGCGTGCAGGCGCTGATCCCCTTCCCGACGGTCCTGGCGATGATGGCCAAGTACAAGCCCTGGTGCGATCAGCTGGGTGATGCCGTGACGAGCCAAAAAGAAGACGTGATGGAGGCCGTGCAACGCATGCGCCAGTCTGCCTATGACCATGGGCACCTCAAAACTGACGACAAGGTGCAGGTGAGCGCCAGCGAGAGCAATATCGCCATCGTTCCCGTTAAAACCGAGGTGGTCTACGTGCCCGTATACAACCCGCGAGTGGTCTACTACGTTTATGCCGATGGCTACACGAGAATCTCGTACGGTTCGGGCGTGTGGCTTGGAACCTGGTATGGAGAATGGGGATGGGGCAGTTGCTGGTTTGACTGGGGCCCGCGCGTGATTTATGTGCGCAATACCCGCTGGTACCCCCACAGGTACATCCCGCGTCATCCGCGCCGTTACGTGCCGCCTCCAAGGCGCATTGGACCTCCTCCTCCGCGTCACGGTCCCGGCATGGTCCCGCCTCCTCCGCGTCATCATACCACGGCTCCGGCTCCCAGGACTAATGCCCCGGTTCCAAATGTTGTAAATGTAACGCCGAGACCGGCTCCAAGGCCAATGAACCCCGAAGTTCGCGAAGTCGGCAGTTTCCCTGTGCAAATGGGGCATTCTTCTTCGCCGCGCACGGAGCCCTCTTACGGACAAACTTACCCGGCGCCGGCTCCTTCGGCACGCAGCACCTACGAAGAAAATAACCGCGGGTCGTCCAACAACAGCCGTTCTTCAAACAGCGGCCGATCGTCGGGCAACAGCCACACCTCGGGTAATTTTGGCAAGGTCGGGCGTCGCTAAAATGAATGTGGATTAGCCGGGGTCGCCCGGCTTTTTCTTTGGTACGTAAATCTTGACGGCGTACACGTACTTGTCGGTTTCGGCAATGATGTCGCCCTCTTGCAGGTCTTCGTACAGGTCAATTTCCAACTCGATCCCGTCACGGGCTATTTTGCGGCAGTTCCTCACCGTGAGTTCGTCGCGGGTGAACAGCACGTCAATGACCTTTTTGTAGGTGCCGTGATGGGTGGTGCCTATGATTCTTTCGCACTTCATGTTCTAACTACTTGGTGTCGAACTTGACGGCGGGAGCGGCGCTCGCGCCAGCGTCCGCTGAGAATGGAACCTTGGGGCTTGCGCCGGCAAAACCGGCGATAAGGCTGTTCGGGAACTGGCGTATGGTGGTGTTGTAGTTCTTTACGATTTCGTTGTAACGCATGCGTTCGGTGGCAATGCGGTTCTCGGCGCCTTCCAACTGCACGCGCAGTTCCTGGAAACTCGTGTTGCTCTTGAGGTCGGGGTAGTTCTCGCTTACGGCCATCAGACGTTGCAGCGCCCCGCCGAGGCCTGCCTGCATTTCTTGGAAACGCTTCATGGCGGCTTCGTCGCCCAACATGTTCTCGTCGACTTTCACGGTGCCGCCCATTTTGCTGCGGGCGTCGGTCACCGCGGCAAGCGTGCTCTTTTCAAAGTCGGCCTCGCCCTGCACAGTGGCGACCAGGTTCGGTACAAGGTCAAAACGGCGCTGGTAGGTGTTCTCGACTTGCGCCCACTGCGCTTTCACGCCTTCGTCTAGGGCGATGATGCCGTTGTACACGCTAATGGACTTGCCCACAATCACGAGGGCGAGCACAATGACAGAGACCAGGGTCGCAATCACAATTTTCTTCATTTTTCCTCCATGGAATCGACTTTGTTCACGATTCCTTCGATGGCTGTAATCAAGTTTTCGTTTTTCAGTTCCGGGTAGCGTTCAAAGACCTGCTGGTGGGATTCTGGGTAGGTCCCGGTCTCCAAAAAATACACTCCGTAAAGCACAGGGAGTATGTCTTTTATCGCCTCGTTCATCATTTTGTCGAGCGCTTTGCCTGCCTTGGTGTTCACAAAGCCTTCGCGCAGGTGCACCAGAAATCCCCGGAGTTCGCGCTCGCATTGCAGGCGGAGTTTTGCCCGCTCCGGGACGAATCCGGCGAGAGGCTGTATGCCGCAAAGCGCGGCACTTCGGTTGGCAATGTGCAGGTACTCGAGTGGGAAGGTGTCCAGGGACTTTAGCAGCTCGGTCGGGGTGAAAAAGTAACCGAACTGGATGTTTTCTCGCTTGGCCTGTTTGGTGAGTTCGTGAGCCTTGGCGAGCACCGCGGGGGAGTTGTCTTTGAGAATAAAACTCACGGTCCAGGGCGAGTCCAGAGCACTGAAACCTTCCATTAGACAGTTTCCGTGCAAAAATGCCGATACCAGATTTTCGCCGAATGTGCTATGCAACAGTTCGGGCCATTTGGATTTTTGCAGTTCCTGGATGTTTAAAAGTTTGATCATAGTTACCTCTTGGGCCTGGCAAAACCGGGGTCACCAGCTTCCGCCACTGCCTCCTCCGCCAAAGCGTCCACCGCCAAAACCTCCTCCAAAGCCTCTGCCCCTTCCGCCGAAGCCTCCAAAACCGCCGCCTCCAAAACCGCCGCGGTGATGGTGGTTCCCGCTCATCAGGGCGCCCAGCAAAAAATAGAAGAAGCCGTTGCCGCGGGCACTCAACAAAAGCACAATGACAATGACAATAAAAATCCAGCCGCGGATTGTCATGGGTTCTTCGCCCGGGATGTTAGCCTCGCCGATGTTCAGCGTGACGCCTTTCTCTTGAGCAACGACCTTCGCCAGGCTGTAGGCCAGTTGCAAAACGCCCTCGCCGTATTTTTCTTTGCGGAACGCGGGTATCAGCGTCTGCTGTTGCAACCGCTCTACCAGAACGTCGGGGAGGTAGCCCTCGGCGCCGTAGCCCACCTCTACGCTTCGGCGACGCTGCTTGAGAGCCACGAA
Organism: Fibrobacter sp. UWP2; assembly: GCF_900141705.1. Classification (NCBI taxonomy): domain Bacteria; kingdom Pseudomonadati; phylum Fibrobacterota; class Fibrobacteria; order Fibrobacterales; family Fibrobacteraceae; genus Fibrobacter; species Fibrobacter sp. UWP2. The sequence continues at coordinate 341,601 of NZ_FQYM01000001.1, read as the reverse complement.
TATCAAAATGCCTTCGTCGGTTTTGCCGCCAACGCCCCACTTGTGGGCCGTTTCCGTCGCGTATTTACGGGCGTCGCTAATGCCGATGTCGTCCATGAGGGCGGCGGCGAGGCCAACCCCCGTTTTGCGGTAGAGTTCCTCGGCGAGCTGGTTAAAGTACTGCGCCTGCTGTGCGTTTAGCAAACGGTCCTCGTCATAGAGGTAGCTGTGCTGCGGACGGGGAGGGAGCCTGCCCTCGATTCCCCACGGTGCGGCAAAAACGAACGCGACCATCATGGTCACGAACAGCATCAAAATTTTTGTGAATCTTGCCAAGTGCACCGTTACAATGTAGCAAATCGGCTACTTGCAATAGGGAGCGAGTTGCTTTTGCAGGTCGGCGAAGTCCATCTTTTGAACGGCCTTGATGGTGGCGTCCAGTTCGTTTTTGCCAACGCCCTTGGCGGCGGCACTGAAGTTGACCCTTTCGCCCTTGATGTAAATTCCAACATCAAAGGAGTTCATCGCATTGTTGCCGGCGGTAAGCGTGTTCTTTGCGGTACTTGAAAAATCAATGCTGAGTTCAGGGGCGCTGGCGTCGGTCACAACAAATACGGAACGTTTGCTCAAGGCCTGTTCGGCGGCGTGGCAGAGGTTTGCGATTTTGTTGCAGGTAAGGCGAATATCGCAGTGCATTCTGCTTACCTTGTATGTAACCTCGATGCCCTGGTCCAGTCCGGAAGCTTTCAAGATGCCAAGGGGCATGTTCGGCGTCACAATAATGCTGAACGGTCCCGTTTCAAAGTTCACCTTGCGTAGCAGGAATGCGGCGTTTCCGTTGGCGGCGGTACGTTTTTCGGCAAGCGTCTGGCGTCCCTGCTTCGCAATGAGCGGGAATCCTGGAATCGGTCCTTGGTCGTCGGTCACAAGCACGTTCCACTCGGGCATCTCCGATTTGGTGAGGGCGAATGTCTCGGTGGGTCCTTGCAACTTGACGGTTGAGAGCTTGGCGAGAAGCATCGATTCCACGTCGGGCAAATTGTGTTGCAACCGGTGGCTGTCGTTGAGCGGGTAGATCTTGCTCAACTGCCAAAGCAGCCGCTCGTGTTCGGGGAGCTTTTCTTGTGCAGCTGCCAAGTCGTTGGCGGCCTTGCCGTAGAGCCTGTTCTTGAGGGCCTCGCGGGCGCTCGCTTCCAGTTTTTCGACGTCTGTTTTGATACGCTTAATCTGGAACTGGATGTCGGCGGTGAACTCGTCCATGTCGAGCGTGGCGGTGGCCTTGTATTTTTTTCCGTCGACTTTTACCGAGATGACGGTCACGCCCTTGAGCTTGATGCTGCTCTTGACGTTATTGCTCGAGAAAAAAGTCTCGTCCAGGGTACTGCTCCCGTTTTTGGTCGTTTCTTTTTTGGAGACCGTCTGGTTGGAACTCACCTGCGAAACGATTTGCTTGGCGACACCTGCCATGGCGGCATTGTTCGCGTCCTCTTGCGAAACGGCAGAAACTGCCGTATAGGTGATGACCTTCCCGGCGAGGGCCGGGACGGTGAGTACGGAGATCAATGCCAGGGTCGCGAATTTCATGAGTTGTTCCCGGTTAGCGCAGGTCCATCAAAATCAGCTTCTTGGTGATGTTGATCTTTTTAGTCTCTGCGACAGATTTCAAAAGGTTTCGAATTTGGCTGTAGACTTCCTGGGAATCGCCGTAGCGGTGCGGGTCGGCGTAAACGACCATGTCCATGGTCTTGTCGGTCATCACGTTCATGGTGACGCTGTTGAAGGTGTTCTTGAGGGCGCGCACCACAAATTCCTGGAGATCCTCGATTTGCGTGTCGGAGTATTCGCCTTTCAGGTTCATCACGACCTTGTACTGGGCGCCTTTGGCCAGGTCCGCCTTCCAGTAGGCGAGAATTTTTTGTTCCAGGTTCGGCATGGCCTTGCGTGCGGCCGACTGGGCATTTGCGCGCAGGTTGGTCTGGTTCACGTGCCCGTTGTTCTTGACTTCGGCGGTCTGGCTCCCCAGGAGTCTGCCGGTGGAGGTTTCGTAGGCGCTCACCTCTACGGTCACATTGTCGGTTTGCATTGCGCCCGAAAACTTTACGTAGATGTCTGCACCCAGGGCGAGGCTCGCTAGGTACGAGAGGTCATCGTCGGTATTGGCGATGTCGTTTTGCATTTTGATGACGTCGTCGAGCTGAGCCTGCCCCTCGAGGGACTTGACCTCGTAATGCTTGTTGGTGAGGTAGGCGTTGATGGATTCCATCATCGCCTTGGACATGGGGGCGTCCCCCTGGGAGGGCACGACCATGATGGAGGGGGTCGTCGTCGGCGTTTCTGATGGAATTTGGGAAGTGCGATCCAAGTCTCCCCGACGAACGTCCCTCTGGTTGACATGGGAAGTCCCGGTTTCTTGGTCCAAATCGGAATAAGCCTTATGTGCCTTATTTTGGGTTACTGAGGGGTCCGGTTTATACTTTGGACTACTGGAACACGCCGTCCCGGCAACAAGCAACATGACAAGTAAACAATTGGAAATAAATCGCATATGTGTAAAGTTATTTTAAACTTACAAGAAAGTCAATATATGGAAGACAAAAAAACACGCAAAGTTATCTAAAATGTGAAATTTTCATTTTTTTTTATAAAAGGTGTCCTTTTTTCTAAAGGCTATATATTTTCAAATTGGATATACAAAAAGAGATGGTCTTATATGTAGAGTGCATTGGAGTATGGATATATGAGTGAGAAGTGGATTTGGCTGCCCGACTGGGCCTCGGATTTGGGACTGTGGGAAGACGATTTAACTGATGTTGAACCGTCTGCTGACCATGTTTTTGTGCCTTACGAGAAAATGGCCAAGAGCTTCGACGACTTGTATAAGCTCCCGGGTCTCTCTGCCGCTTCAACGATTGTGGGGTGGGGTATGGGTGGTTTTTTGCTCCTGATGAATGCCGCCAAGCGACCAAAAAATCAAAAGTGGATTTTGCTTGCTCCCTATGCCGACTTTTGTGACGAGGATGGCGTGTGGACGGAACAGAACCTAACGTTTATGGCCCGCCAAATGCAGTCAACCATCGAACCCGCCCTCAATTCCTTTGAAGAACAACTTGCCGAAGAGTTTGGCGAGTGGCAAGACGATTGGCGCAAGACCGCAACAAAAATGAATGCGGCATTGCTGGCCGAGGGAATAAGCTACTTGGCTACACACAAACTAACGGACGTGGTTCCGGATAGCGAAAACATCCAGGTGGTGTATGGCCGCATGGACCAAACGGTCCCGCCGGTACAGACGCTTAAACTCAAGGAACTGCTCCCCAAGGCAACCTTTAGGGAACGTCCGAAGGCGGGGCATTGGCCGCCGCTTCTGCTGCTTTAGTCTGCCTGTTTCATGTTACGGCGGTTTTTAAATGCAAAGGCTGCCGTCGCCATCAAATAAACAAGGAAAAACCATAGGAGCGCAGTCTCCACGTGGTCGCCTATATGCTGGTATAGCGTGTCGCGTGTCTTGAGCTGCATTTTGCGCTGGATGACGCGGTCGGTAAAGATTGCCGTGTTCATGCTGTAGTGACCGTATTGGTCGATAAAGCTCGATATGCCGCTGTTGGCAAGGCGTGCCGACGGCATGCCGTTCTCGATGGCGCGGTAGCGCACCAGGTTCAAGTGCTGGTAGGGGGCGGTACTGCGCCCGAACCAGCCGTCGTTGGTGATGTTCACCATGAGGCGCGAACCGGCATTGATGGCTTCGCGGACTAGGTCGCCAAAGATGGCGTCGTAGCAAATGAAGGGAGTCCATTTGAAGGGCCCGTAAACAGGAGTCTCCTTGCCGGGGACAAAGTCGCCTTCGCCCAGGTCCACGTAGTTCAAAATGGGGAAGATGTCGTCGAACGGGATGCGCTCACTGAAGGGCACCAGGTGCTTTTTGATGTAGCGTTGGTAGTCGGTCGAGTCTCCCGGGGTAAAGAGGAACGAGGCGTTGTATATGTCGAACTTGCGTGGGCTTCCCTTGGGGTTCCGCTTGAAGTCGAGTGCACCCACCAAAATGGAGGCTTGATGCTGCTCTGTCATATCGTGGAGGGTCTGGATGGTTTTGCGCTGCCGACGGATGTGGTCGGGAATGGCGGTTTCGGCTAAAATGATGATGTCGGTTCCGGGCTTCACGCTGTCGTTCACCATGCCGAAGGTTTTTGTGGTGATGGAGTCGTAACGGGCGCGGCTCCATTTTTCGCCCTGCTTGATGCTGGGCTGGACCATGGCGATGGTGGGGTTCTCGTCGCTATCGGCCCCGTAGAACGGTTGGGCTTCGGGTGCCGAAAGCACCACGCTTCCGTGGACTAGCAGGACCGTGAGGATGGCAACGGGCGTGAGGACGGGCCACTTGGCCTTGACGCCCGGCCGCTCGAGGGCCTTGGCGACAATCATGTTCGAAGCGATGACCAAGGTGCTGTAGCCAAAGATGCCGACGATGCTGAGCATTTGGATGAGCTCGAGGTTGCTTCCAAAAACGTAGCCCACGTGGCTCCAGGGGAAGGCGAAATCGCCGCGGGTGCGCGTCATTTCGAGCCCGGCGTAGAACAGTGGGTACAAAACGAGGAGCGGGCGGATGCCCTTGATTTTAATGTCGCGGGCAAGAGAATAGATGAAGGCGGCAAACACGCTGTAGGCGCTAAAGAAAGCGATGAGGAGCACTACGCCAAGGCAGATGAGCCCGGAGGGCGCCGTTTCCACGTTCATCACGTTGTAAATCCAGTAGTAGTTGATGGTGTTGTACACCATTCCCGACCAGAAGGTTGCAAAAATAGCCTGCCCGCGGGTGTAGCGGTTCAGTACAATGAACCAGGGGACCAGCAAAACGAGAGCCGCCGGCCCAAGGGGGAGCGGCGGGAACGCCAAGCCGTAAAGCGTCCAGGCGATGGTGCTTAGCAAAAGGGCGCGTATGGCGGCGCTGTCGCGGAGTTTGCCCACGTTCCAAATTCCAAATAGGATGAGCCAAAAAAGGAATGCCGGGATAAAAGTCGTCGCGATTTGGATGAGCCCGGCGTGGCCGGCGCTAAGGTAGTCTATGGCAAGAACCGCAAACTGCAAAATGGTGTAGGTATAGAGCCACCGGCGGAAATGTGAACGTATGGATTTGGCAATGAGGAAGGGGAGGGCGATGGCTAATGGGGCGAACTGGACCTTTAGCACATAGAGCCCGGGCTGGTTAGGCCGCATGGCAAAGCCAACGACTTCACTCACCAACAAGAGGACAAAAAAGATCCAATAGATTTTTGGTATTGATTTCAAGGAAAACTCCTACAATCCGCTTTTGTCTTGCGGGTTGAAGATGAGCACGAACTCACCCTTGGGCGGGTGCGCCTTGAAGTGGGCGAGAATATCGGTGGGGGTCCCGACGAGGTGCTCCTCGAATTTTTTGGTGAGTTCGCGCATCAGGGCGATTTTGATGTCGCCAAAGACCTGCTTGATTTCTTCGACGAACTTGTCCACGTTGTGCGGGCTGGCGTAAAAGATTTGCGTGGTCTCGGCGTCGGCACCGTCCTTGAGTTTTTCGAGCAGGTGGATACGTTGGGCGCTCTTTTTGGGCGAAAAGTACTGGAAGGTGAAGTGGTCCGTGGGCATTCCGCTCGATACAAGCGCGGTAATCATGGCGCATGCGCCCGGAATGGCGCGGACTTGGATGCCTTCGCGGACGCATTCGCGTACCAGGTTGAAGGCGGGGTCGGCGACGCCGGGGGTGCCCGCGTCGCTCACGAGGGCGATGTCGCCTTCGTTTTTCAAGAATTCCACATACTTGGGGGTGACCTTCTCTTTGTTGAAGTCGTGGTAGGCTTCCATGGGGGTCGTGATGCCGTAGGCGTCAAACAAAATGCGGGAATGGCGGGTGTCCTCGGCCAGCACGAGCGGGACCTCTTTCAAGATGCGCACGGCGCGGTAGGTGATGTCCTCCATGTTCCCGATGGGAGTCGCTACGATGTAGAGTGTGTGGGGCATGGGTTAAATATAGAACAATTAGAAATTAACAATGAACAATTAATAATGGCAAATGCGTAGGGCGGGTTAGTAGTCGCTTGCGCTGTTGAGGTCGGCCCTGCGTTCGCCGAGTTCAAAGGAGAGACGCTGAACGAGCTTTTGGTGCATCTCGCTCGAGATGTTGTTCAAAAGGTCGCTGCGGAGTCTGCCGAACCAAAACGCCTTGACGGACTCTTCCTCGGTGAATTCCACGTGCTTGACAAGCGTGCCGTCGCAAAAGATTCTTGCGTTGAGTGTGTATGTCCAGGTCTCGTTTACGGGCATGGCGGGCCAGAACGGGATGACTACCGCGCCGAGGGACCAGGCGCTGGCCTGCGCGTTCTGCTTCACTTGCGCCTGGACTGCCGCGACCCCGCGGCAGTGTTCCCTGGGGAACGCTTCGGCGCTGGCGGCCGCTGTATAGGCGCGCAACAGATCCTGGCTCAGTTCCGCCGAGTCCCCGTCAAAGATCATCGGGATGCTCCCGAAAAAGCTGTACTTTTCCGTTGTGAGCGGGACGCCTTCCAGGTCGCTTTGGGTCAGGTTGACTGAGCATGCCGCAAGTGCTGCCACTGTGGCGACCAGTAGTATTTTTATTGAGGGCCGAAACATACCATAAAGATAAATACTTTGGACAAAAAACAATGACGGAAACGCGATGAACAAGTTATATTATGGTCGATGTCTTTGCCTGCGTACTTCATTTGCGACGCCCATTTGGGTATTGACCCCCCGGGATGCGTTCCCGACAGGGAGGCAAAACTCGTTCGTCTTTTGGAATCGTGGAAAGGGGCGGCGAGCCACGTGGTCATCGTGGGTGACCTGTTTGAGTTCTGGTACGAGTACAGCTTTTACGTGGCGTCGGAACACATGGAGTTGATGCGTGTTCTTGCCGAACTGGTCAAGTCCGGTGTCGCGGTTCACTTGCTGCAAGGAAATCACGACTTTGCCTACGGGGATTTTTTTCCAAAAAAATTGGGCGTGCCGGTCCACAAAGAGTTGATGCTCGAGATCCAGGGCAAGCGGGTGTATTTCCGCCATGGCGATGGCGTGCCCAAGTCCGATCGCGGCTACCGTTTTTTGCGGAAGGTCCTTGACTTCCCATTAAACCGTTGGCTCTTTAGCCAAATTCACCCTGATACCGGCATGAAGATTGCCCGCTTTGTGGGCCGCAACAGCCGCAAGTATGGCGAGAATTGTCAAATCAAGCTCGAGGAATACTTGGATTGGGGTGACTCCGTTCTGGTTCGTGAAAAGTGCGATTATTGCATCCACGGGCATCACCATATTGCCGGTATTTGGTCTACCGAGCACGGCACGGTCGCCTCGCCCGGCGAGTGGATAAAAAAATCCACCTTCCTCGCCATGGAAGAAGGTGGATTGAAATTGGTTTCGTTGTAGGTTTATTCGCCGTTAGTGTTCAGCCTCTTTTCGGAGGACTGCATCATCTTTTTACTGGAGTTCTCACCCCAGATTTTTGCGACGAGGTCAGTATTGGCGAACACTTCCCAGTAGTCTTCGACCCAGCACCAGTGGTGTTCTTCGCCCTTGTCGTCGACAATCTTCCAATTCTTGTGCGCAGAGAAGGTCATTTCCTGTGCGGGCGGCTTGGAAAATTGGGAGTCGGAGGGTTCCGGCGATTCAATGAGGATGGTCCAGGATTTGCCTTCGGTACGGTTGTACAGTAGCACGTTGAAAACCAACAGCACTGCAAAAACAGCTATGCACCACCTGTAATTCTTTTGCGTCAGCAGGTATATCAGCAACATGAGGAGCAGTATAGTGACTGCCGCAAAATTATAATGGGTGGTATAAAAAACCTTGAAGACTTCTAACATGGTTTAGCCTTTTTTACTTGGCCTTCTTCGCAGCCTTCTGGTCGGCGATGAGCTGGGCTACGCTGAAGGTGATGACCTTGCCGTCAATTTTGCAAGCGGTGCGGAAGCTCTTCTTGGGAAGGGCAATCCCGTGGGAGGAAAGCGTGCCCATGAAGGAGGCGTTGGCGTGGCTAGCAATAGTACGGACGTTGATGAAGCCCTTTTTGCTGAAGGTCAGCTTGAAGGTCTTCTTTGCAGTATCGTATTCGGCAATCATTGTGTCGTTCTTGACCGTTTCGACGGCAGTGCAGCTGCGCTTGTCGAAGATGATGGTGCCGCGGCTGTCGATGGAGAGCATCGGGATGCCAGCGGAGTTGCGGCAGGCGATGAGTTCCCAGGAGCCTTTCTTTTTGGCGGGTGTCTTACCGGTAAATACACATTTGCCACCTTCCTTGACCATGGTGTAGGCGCCAGTGACGACCTTGAAACCCACAGCGTTCATGGCTCCCTTGAAATACAGGAGGTAGCCGGTGCCATTGGGCATAAAACGGAAGGAAGTGGTCTTGATGGTCTTGCAGGGAGTGACGGCAATGCGCTTGCCCTCTTTGTCGACTTCGATATCTGCATAGGGGTTCTTGTCGAGCTTAAGCTCCTTGGCAACTTCTTCGCTGAATCGGATGAAACCGCGAATGTCCATCTTGATTGTGAATTTGTTCATTATACACCTCATTTATTTGAATTAGTTTAGTTCTTAGCGATAAATTAACAAATTGCAAATAGAATTGCAAGTTTATAATAAAAAAAGAAGAATGTGATTTTTAGCAAATTTTGTACTTAATACAATGTTTAAAATTAGTACAAATTAATTTTTGAGTTTGTTCAAAGGTTGATAAATAAAGGGATTGCTGACGATTTGTTATTCAAATAAGATGCTTTTTAAAGCTTCGGAAAGTGTACTTTGTTGTCGATATTTGACACGAATTAGAGGAATCTCACTGATGACTTTGTGATTTCGGTCACAGTGTGTTTGCCGATCAAATAGCAGAAAAACCTGAGAAATTCGTTTTTTGAGCCTTTCGATGGGGAGTTTTTCCTTGGCTCGGACCAAAAATTTGGGGTACAAAAAACGGTATTTGTCTGAAATGGCGTCGGCAATGCTTAAAACTGGGTCAATTAGTACCACTTTTTGGCCGTCCCCGAGCTGTTCTGCGGCGAGAATGGCGCCTGTGCCGCGACCGGCGAGGGCTACGGGCTTTTGTCCGTTGACCTGGCTTGCGCATTCCGCGATTTCCTTGGCGTCGGGTTCAAAGGTGTCGGCGGAAGGTGTTCCCTTGTTGCTGGCACTCCCGCGGAGATTGAACGAGACTAGCGTAAGTCCTTGAATTTGCTGGACTTCCGCAAGGAACTGGGCGGCGTCTTCGTCGGCGTCGGGGTAGTAGAGCAGAACCGGATCCTGTGTGTTGCCGATGGACCAGCCGCTAAGAACCGTCCCGTCGGCGAGTGTGCAGGTGATTGGGTTGGCGGTGTTTTGGATGGCGGCTTCCGCCTCAGTGTGGGTAATGGCGCGAGGGTAGGCGTTCCTGCGCTCCGTGAGGGCGAGGTAGAATACCATGCTTACATATATAACGAGTAGGAGGCCCGCGATGCGGAGCCCGCGCAATAAAAGCCCAGTGACCGACTGCTTTATGTTCATGCATAAAAAGATAGAAAATCAACCAGTCTGTAGCAGACAAAGGAGGGTTTGGGAGGGTTGCGCCCTCCCTAGTCTAGGGTACGAAAAAGGACCTTCGGTGGAGTACAACCGAAGGTCCGAGGGATGGGATTGGGTGTTCCCTAAAATTAGACAAAAAATTCTTTAATGGGTACTCTTTTTTTGCCCCTGTTCACGAAAGTGTTCCCAGTACGTTCCCTAATTTTTGTTAAAATTCAAGGTTTTTTACTTTTTACATATCTTTTTGCGTTCTCGGGGGTTGTTCCCAAAAAAAGAATAATTTATTTTTCATAACGATGAACGTATACGCCTATTACAACTACCGCAAATACCTGCAGGACTATTACGAGTACCGTAAGTCCGTCCAGCGCTATTTTTCATACAGGTCATTTGCCAAAAAAGCCGGGTATTCCTCCTCGGGCTTTTATCTGGATTTGATCCGCGGCCGTAAGTCCCTTACGCCGCAGATGCTTCCCAAGTTTATTGCCGCCCTCGGCCTCAACGAGCGCGAAGGCCGCTACTTTACCTTGATGGTCGACTTCACGCACGCGACGACCGCCGCCTCAAAGCAGCAGATCTTTGACCAAATGTCGGCTCTGCTCCCACGCACCATCAAGAGCATCACCAAGAACCAGCAGGAGTACTACAGTAAGTGGTACTATGTGGTTGTCCGTGAAGCCTTGGCCGTTCTAAACATCAACGAAAAGAATATCCAGGAACTGGCGCTGTTCCTGAACCCGAAGATTACCCTCCCGCAGGCGAAACAGTCCATCCAGCTTTTGCTGAACATGGGTTTGATTGAAGAGGACGAAAACGGCTACTACCGTTCGGTGAACAAGGCGATCACCAACGGGAATGAAATTGCCCCGCTTTTTGTACACCAGTTCCAAAAGCAGATGATCGATTTGGGCAAGAACGCCCTGGACCACTACAGCACCGAGCGCAGAAATGTATCTTGTATGACGATGAGCGTCTCGGCCCAGGGGTTGGAGCGTATCATTAGCAAGATTGATCTGTTCCGTAAAGAGGTCGTTGATATTATTCGTTCCGACGAGGGCGAGTCGATGGTTTGCGAGATGAACATTCAGTTCTTCCCGTTGAGCAAGGAAAAGACAATCTTGCCCCCCGAAACGGAAAAGGAGGAAGACTGATGAATTTCCTTAAGTACTCTTTCGCGGTTTTGACGGTCGCCATGGCCTCCTTTGTTGCCTGCTCTACGGGCGAGGGCGACGACGAATTGAATATTTCCGGTACCGTGACTGATACGGGCAATACGCTTGCATTTATCTCGGGCAAGGTTCTGCGCTCCAACGGCAAAGTGGCGTCGGGTGCGACGGTTCGCATGGCTACTGTTGTGGATGCTAAGGATGCTATGCACGTCCCTGAATACGTGGAGACCCAAACGGACTCTACGGGAGCCTTCACGTTCGATACTTCCAAGGCGCTGGGCGATACCTTCCAGCTCGCGGTCATCGATACGAATACTGCCGAAATCTCTTATTTGCCGCAAACGACGGCCGAGTCCGGCGAGTTTGACTCCATCAAGCTCGAGAAGGCGGCCATTTTCAGTAGCGTTCTCTACTACGAGGAACTGACGGAACCTCCTGTGGCGGTCGGCTCCCACTTTAGGGTGTTCCTGCCGGGGACTCCGTTCTTCCAGAGCGTGTTCGCGGGGGATTCCTTCTCCATGATGATCCCGGCTGGCTACTGGCAGTTCTCGTTCAGCCCGGGTGACCCGCAAATCGTGTCCAAGCTCGAGGAATCTGCTTTTGCCGACTCCTTGATTTTCCGCAACTGGAGCATGGAAGACACGCTCAAGGCGGGAGACACCTTGGTGGCTGGTCCGTTTATTTGGAGTTCCAAGGTCAAGGTGGATTCCATTATCGAGGAAGAGAAAAAGGAACAGGAAATCGTGTCCCGCATCTCCGGAAGGGTCTATTGCAAGTCCGGTAAGGAATGCGCCGGCGTGGAAGTCCAGGTGATTACCGATATCTACGGTTTCGGCGTTGTATTTGGCGACACGACGGTCTCTGGCGATACCACGGTTTTTGTCGCTCAAACGGTGACCGACAGTACGGGTCGCTGGTACATGCCGGTTCCCGAGGTCCCCTACGACAGTTTCCGCGTGGAATACCGCCGCGTGAGCAGGGATTCTAAGATTACCGAGGGAGGCTTTAGCCGTTACGTGAGGGAGTCTGAAGTCAGGAACCTGGGCGATACGCTTTTCCTGGGCAATGACTCCCTGGTCAACCTCTCGGGTTTGAACAGCGGCGTTAGGCTGACGATTGACAAGCAGGATACGGCCTCGACGGACAACTGCATGGCGATTAGCGTGGTCGTTGGCATCAAGGGCAGCGCCCATTTCGTTCGTGCGGTAACCTGCAACATGCTCAAAATCTTGGATTTGCCGTCTGGAGCCCAGGATGTCGTTCTCTATACAGGTGACGCCAAGGTTTTGAATGCCCTCCAGACCTCCAAGACGCCGTTAAAGCAGTACATCACCATTACCCATGTGGAACTCCCTGCCGGTGAGCCCCTGGACCAGCAGTGGATGACGTTTACGCCCCCTACATTGAAATAATTTGGGGGGTACCCCTTGCACAATTAAAAGAGTTTTTCTAAAATTGTGCCCACACTGAGCTATGGTGTAACGGTAGCACAACAGATTCTGACTCTGTTTGTCTAGGTTCGAATCCTGGTAGCTCAAGAAAAAGACCTTTGCTTTGCAAAGGTCTTTTTCTTGTTTTACAAGACCGCTTGTGAAAGAGACCGGACTCTCAGTACGTGTGGTGCCGAGGAGCCTATAACACAGGGGTTTTTCTTATATTTGGGATGATGGAGTTTTTTGACTACTTCGAGCAGGTGTACGCAGAACGCTGGCCGGCGCTTTTAGAGGCCTTGAAGGGCGAGGGCAGAGCCGTGGAACTCAGGTTCGACGGCGCCGCGGAGCCGTATTACCTGGACGAGGCCTCGGTCTTTGCCGCGAAAACCCTCTCGGTGGAACCGGGAATGGCTGTTCTGGACATGTGCGCCGCCCCGGGGGGCAAGTCCCTGATACTGGCTTCCATGCTCAAGGGCGAGGGGAGCCTCCAGTGCAACGACCGCTCCCCGGATAGGCGGATTCGCCTGTCGCATGTGCTCGAGAACTCGCTCCCGCCCGAGTGGCGCACGAACATAACCGTGACCGGTTACGACGGTGTGAAGTTCGGCCTTCACAAAAAGGAGTCGTACGACCGCATTTTGCTGGACGCCCCGTGTTCTTCGGATAGGCACGTGCTCGCCTCGCCGACGCACCTCGCCGAGTGGTCCAGCAAGCGAGTGAAAAGGCTTTCGGTGGAGCAGGGCTCACTATTGGCTTCGGCCTGTGACGCTTTAAAGCCGGGAGGCGAACTGGTGTACGGCACTTGTGCGCTGGCTCCGCTCGAAAACGATGCCGTGGTGGCGAAGATTTTAAAAAAGCGACCCGCCATGGAAATAGTCCAAGTTGAAGAATTGCCCGAGGGCGCTGACCGCACGGAACTGGGCGTCCACGTGTTGCCAGACCGCACTCACGGCTGCGGTCCCATATATTGTGCCAAGCTCAGGAAACGCGACGTTTGATTTTGACCGTTCCTCTTGAGGTGTTTTTATATATCTTTATAGTATGATAAAGAAAATTTTTCCTTTGTTCTTCGCCCTGGCGGTGTCTTTGCCCGCTTGGGCTCAAGGTGATGATTGGGATGCCGCAGCTCCTGCGGAAGCTCCCGAAAGTGTTGCCCCCGATACGGTCGCACCCGTTGTTTCTGATGCCCCTGATTCTACTGTTCCGGGTTCTTCCGAGTCCGCCGCCCCGGCTTCTTCGTCTTCGGTTGCACCTGCCGCGCCCCCGGCGCCTATAACGCGAGAAGTGCCGGTTCGTTACTGGGTCATGGGCGATTCTGTTGAACTGGATGCGATTTTCGTCAAGATCGAGAACGATACGGTCTATATGAAGGCCCCGAACGAAGCGGAGCAGAAGAAGATCGAAAAGATTGACGACCAGGCGAGCATTGCCCTCCAGGAGAGCAACGGTCAAGAGGTCGAGGAAGACGAGAACGAGGAAGAGGAAATCAAGAAGGATACCGTCGAAGTCATTATGACCGACGCGGTTAAGGATTCCATGGCGGCGCAGAGCGATTCCGCCATTGCAGCCCGCGCCGCCGCCGAGGAACTGGCCCAGGATGCCTCGGACGACCTGGAGGCCGCCCTAGAGAAGGAGGAAGCCCGCCAGAAACGCGTGGAAATCGAGAAAGTCGAAGCGGAAATTCGCCAGCGCGAGATCCAGGACAGTATCGAGGCCGCCAACGCGAACCCCTACATCAAGATATACCGATTGGACTTGAAGCGCCTCTTTAACCTTGAAGACAACGTGATGATCGACCTCTCCCTCTCCAATTACGTGGTCCCCGTGATTGTGGAAGAAGAAGAGAAAATGGAACTCTACCCGCCGGGAAATGCGAACCTGCTTGTGGTCTCGAACCCCGAGGCGTGCTCGCTCTTTGTGAACGGCATCCCGCTCAAGCAGGTGGCGCCCGATACCATCAAGAACATCCGCCCGGGCAAGTACACCATCTCGGTGATGCGCGTGCTCAAGGACGTGGAGTGGTGGGGCTCGACGGTTGTCCGCATTAACGCCGACAGCCTGAACAAGGTCGAAATTCCGGTGCAGCGCCCGTCCACGCGACTTACGCTCAATACGGACCCCGAGGCGGTAGAAGTCTTTATTGACCGCGAGCCTACGGTGAACATTTTCCCTGACTACATGACCGACGTGGTGGTCGAGGACATCAATCCGCAGCCGCAGGTGACCCTCCACTTGCGCAAGGTCGGCTACCGCGACACGAGCATCACGACCGAAGTCCGCGCCTACATGCCGAACATCGTGAACGTTGAAATGGTCCCGGTGCTAGACGACCTGGAGTTCATTGAACAGCAGAACGCGTTCAACGCGGAACGCCGCAAGCGTCGTATTGGTCGCGGGCTCCTGTGGGGTTCCATTGTGCCCTTCATTGCCGGTGGCGTCATGTGGTACCTGGCCGAGAGCGACTGGACTGATGCCGCCAACAAAAAGAAGTCGTACAACAAGAGCGCGTTCGCCAGCGCCGACACGCAGCAGATGGTCAAGGACAATCATGACCTGAACGACAGCGGGGATATCAAGGGAGGCGTCGCCATCGGGCTGGGCGCTTTGGGTTTGGGACTCCTAACGGCGGGCTTTATACTCGCGTTCTAGCAATGGATGTTTAGGCTGCAGGGGTATTCTTGTCTCGGCATGTTTTGACATTCGCCATTGCCTTGCTGGCTGTATTCTCGTCGTTGTCATCGGCACACCCGCACGTGTTTGCCGATGTCACGGTGAAGGCTCTCTTTAGCGAGAAGGGATTTGTGGGAATCAAGAACCACTGGGTTTACGACGAAATGTACAGCGCGGCCATGATGTCCTCTGCCGATAAGGACAAGGACGGCAAACTCTCGAGTTCCGAGAACAGCTGGATGCAGTCGGCGATTCTTGAACCGATAGAGAAGAACAATTACTTCAATTACGTGCAGTACAAGTCCGATTTTTTGAAGGCCGAACGCATCCAGGATTTTAAGGCGAAGATTGTGGACCGCAAACTGGTCCTGGATTTTACGGTGGGTTTCTCGGTGCCGGTGACGGCGGACTACACCATGTTGGTCATAGTCGTCTCGGACCCGTCGAACTACATCCAGATGACGACGGACATGGATAATTCGGACGTTGATTCCCCGGAATTGCTCGAGGTGGAATATTTTTCGGATGCGCTGGACGGGTTGACCCTGTTTCGCGGATTCCGTTCGGAGATAGAAGGGCTTTATTTGAGGTATAAAAAGAAATGACTGGATTGCGCTTGCGTCGAATGCTGGTATTGGTACTGGTTTGTTGCGTGGCCCTCTTTGCGGGAGCCACCAAGAAGCGCTTCTCGGTGGAGGGCGTGAATACGGACGCCCCGGCGCAGGTCGAGGCGACTGCCGAACTGCAAAGCGCCCGTGCCGCGGTGAAGGAGGTTGGTCTTTGGGATCGCTTCGCCAATGCCCAAAAGCAGTTGCGCGAGGTCATTACCGAAAAAGTCTCGCTGATGAAGTCGGGCGACTGGAGCGTCATTTGGGCTTTCTTGGCGGTCTGCTTCATATACGGAATCCTCCATGCCCTTGGCCCGGGTCATGGCAAGTCGATTGTGGTGGGCTATTTTTTGGCGCGCAAGGGTGGGTGGCGTCAGGGAATTGCCCTGGGGACGAGTATTACCTTTATCCATACGCTGAGTGCCGTTCTGCTGCTTGTGATTTTGTATCTGGTTATGCGGGCGACGGTATTCCCGTCGTTTGAATTTGCCCGCGAAAACATTGAGAAGGCGAGCTACGCCTTGGTGATGCTGACGGGCGTTTTGCTTGTTGCCATCGCCGTAAGGGACTTGGTTCGCCGATTCCGTCGCTCAGAAAAAAGGGACCGCGCGACTCCTGCCTCGTGGAAAGAGATTATGGCTGTCGCTGCAGTGACAGGGATCGTCCCGTGCCCGGCGGTCGCCTTGATTGTGCTCTTTTGCCTGCTCCACTCGATGGTTCTGCTTTCGCTTTTGGGCGCGCTCTTCATTTGCATCGGCATGACGGTGACTAATGTTTCGTTCGGTATAGCGGCGGTCGCCATGAGTAAGGGGATTGACAAGGGGGCCGTCCGTTCTGGACGTTTTGCGAGCGACATCCACATTGCGGCGGCACTTGTGGGCGGCATTCTCGTGTTTATGTCGGGACTTCTGCTGTTTGTCAATGTTTTTTCGGGACGGTGCTGAACCGTCCAGGATCCTGTTGTTAAATTTGAAAAAAGGAGTAGCAAAAGATGCGTTTTTGTGGTCTTTGGATGACGGTTGCTCTGGCGGGCGGCTTGTTGGCGGCTTGCGGCGATGACGATAGTTTCGGCCCTAATCGCAACGATAACGATGACCCGTGGGAGAACCTGAGTTCCCCCTTCTCGTCAAGTGATGCGCAGCTCAAAAGCTCTTCGTCGTCAAGTAAAACGACCAGTTCCTCGTTGGCGCAGGATGCCAAATTCAACGCCTTTACCGATGAGCGCGACGGGCACGTTTACCGCGTGGTTCAAGTCGGAGACCTGGTTTGGATGGCCGACAACCTGAACTATTACGACGTGTCCAAGGTTTCGTACTTGATGAATAGCTCCTGGTGCATTGACGGGAAAGGCTCTAATTGCGGAAAGTCTGGGCGCCTCTATACCTATGCGGCTGCCACTGGCGATTCCACCTGCCCCAAGGGATGGCACTTGCCCCTAGATTATGAGTGGAAAACCATCAAGTCGGAATGGGAGTCGGTCAAGGATTCCTTTAATCTCGTGGCGACCGGCGAATATTTTAGCACTTTAAAAACGGATGATTACGCCCGCTATTGGAGCGCTACCGAAGCGAATAGCAGTGCCGCCGTGGAATGGTACATTCTCACTACAAGCGCGAGCGCCGTATGGGGTTCGCAGGAATATGACAAAAAAATGGGCTATGCGGTGCGGTGTGTAGCTGATGCAGATGATGTAAGGCTCGATACCTACGTGGAATCCGAAAAAATTTCCTCGTCCAGCGAAAAGCGCAGTTCCTCGTCCAGCGTAGTCTCTTCTTCAAGCATGTTGTCTTCTTCCAGCGCGATGTTCTCGTCATCCAGTGAGGAATTTTCCTCGTCCAGCGAGAAGGTTTCTTCGTCCAGTGTCGAAGCCTCCAGCAGTTCAATTTCGAAGATTGTACCAGTCGCGGAGTACGACGAGTTCATGGCGACCTGGAAGTCGGGTCTTTTGACCAAGGCCGGCGACTGCGACGATTGCAACGCCTTTACGGACGCCCGCGACGGCAACGTGTACCGTGTCGTTGTGATTGGTGAACAGGTGTGGATGGCCGAGAACCTGCGGTTTGCGGAAACCGAGGACGGTTATTCCACTTGTCCCTTCGTAGAAAAGGATTCGGCCAGTGGCTGCCTGTACGATTTTGATGCAGCCAATAGCGCATGCCCTGCCGGCTGGAAGTTGCCTTCGACCGAGGATTGGGCGACCCTATTGGCTACAAGCCAAAAAATGGAAACGTCCGTGTGCGTCCTGATTTCGAAGGATGCTCAAGAAATGGGACGCGTCTGCTCGACACGGGATGAATCCGGCTTTTCGGCTTACCCGACAGGGGAATTCTCCGAATATCATTTGGCTCGTTCCGATGATGTGGCCCGTTACTGGACTTCGACGGAGGCCAATTCCCTTGGAGCCACGGAGTGGTATTTCCAGGGGGCCGGCCTTCAAAAGCAGAACTACGAAAAAAGATACGGGTACGGCGTGCGTTGCATTTTGAGCGAAAAACAGGTCTTGGATGCCGTCCGTAAGTGATTTGGAACAATAAATGCGAAAAAAGCTCCCCCTTTTGGGGAGTTTTCTTTTATTTTATGGGTATGACCCGTTTTATTCTTGTATTGTTGACCCTTGTCCTGTTCCAGGGGGCTTTTGCGCAAGAGGCTCCCAAGGCCGAAACGAGTTCGCCGGCTCCTGCCGAAAAAAAGAAGGCGGGAGGCCTTTTTGACGCCTTGATTCCTGTAAACAAGGACGAGGCCATTTCGCGGGGGCGCATTTTTAGTGGAGCCACGCTCTCGCTTATCCAGGCGGAGTCGGCGGACGACCCCCTGAATATTCTCATAGGCGATGTTTACGAGGGCGAAGGCTATACGTTTACGGCGGAACTTTTTGGCGGGTATTTTTTGAGGGACGCCATGGCGTTGGGGGCGCATGTGGGTTATTCCAGGACCTGGTTCGATATCGATTTCGCTTTTATGGAGGATGTTCTCGACTTGGCGCAACACAGCCAGTACGTGAGTAACGGGTTCTTCATTCAGCCCTTCCTCAAAAACTACCTGAAGGTCTTTGATTCCCATATAATTTATTTCTTTAACGAGACTTCCATCTCGGTGGAGTACTCTTACGGGATCTCGCAAACGGACGACGGTGAAGAAATCACCAAGACGCGTAACCGCTCCTGGTCCATCAAGGCGGGTATCAATCCGGGACTTTGCATTATGGTCCTCAACCGGTTTGCCTTTGAAACTTCGGTGGGACTTTTGGGGTTGAGTTCCAATATTATTGAGGTTGAGGAAAATGACGAGACCCGCAGTACAATCAATTACAACATTGTGAATTTCACCATCAACCTGCTGGCGCTGGACTTCTCGCTGGTATACTTCTTCTAGGAGGCGCAAGATGTATTACTATCTATTGGCTCTTGTTCTTGTGCTGGTAGGGTGTTCCGCCGATTATGACACTTTTGGCGAATCGGACTACAACAAGATGGACGACATTGGGTTTGTTGGGCAGGATGGTTCTGCTATGGTCTATGCCGATGAACATCGAATCAAGGTAACGCTGGAAGAACGGGGGGAGGATGAGGACCCGTGGGAATCGGTAACGATTGACTTTATCGATATGAGCCATTTTGCAACTTTCCACCTGGTGCGTGGCGAGATGGACGAGTTCCCCTCCGATTCCGCGGCGCTGGATTCCCTGGCGAAAAAGGTCACCTATTCCAGTACGGCGTTGAGCAAGGGTGATAAAATAGGGATTCCTGACGACCAGGTAGTTTATGTCGTTATTTTGTCCGAGAGCGGGAATCCCAGCCTGTGGAAAATTGAATTTGTCATACCGGGCGCAGAACCGAAATCAAGCAGCTCCAAGGCGAAGTCCAGTAGTTCGGCGAAGGAAACGTCCAGCAGTTCGGAAAAAGACAAGTCGAGCAGCTCCACGACAAAGTCGAGCGATTCAACAGACAAGTCTAGTAGCTCTAAGGACGGTTCCAGCAGTTCCTCAGGAGAAGAGCCCGAGTGTTCCAGTTCTGCAGAAGAACGGGGGGAGATGCCCGAAATCCTCTCGCTGAAAATTGCCGGAGTGGCCGCCGAGTTGGATAGCTTTGATGTGGACGGCAAAATGATGTACCACTGGCATGTAGATTCCCTCGGTTTCCGGGTCGACCTGAGCGACCTGGAAGTGACTGAGCTCGAAATCACGGAAGGTGCCGAGTGCGATATTGAACTGAATGAAACCTACGACTTTAGCGGCAACAAGGAAGTGACTGTTTCGCTTGGTAAGGCAAAAAGGACTTACACCGTCAAGGCTGGCTATCAGTTGCCGGGATCCGACTTCGATACATGGAAAAGCGACGACTCGCAGCCCGACAGCATTTGGAACAACGCGAATACGGTTTTGACGACCACCACCAAGTATTCCTCGAACGGAGTCATCGGGGCAAAGATGGCGACGAATGAATTGTTGGGCAAGGTGGCTAGCGGAAGCCTTTACACGGCGGACTTCAACCCCAATAATGTAAGCACTCTTTCTATGGCCAGTTCCTCTACCTGGCCTGACGGCAATGAACTCATCAACTTTGGGCGCAAGTTCGCGGCACGTCCCGAATACGTGGAGTTCGCCTTCTCGTACGAGGGGCTGGGCGACAGCTGCGACCTCTATATTCTTTTGGAAAACAGGACCGGCGACCGCAACGTGGACCGCAAGGCAAGCGATGTGAACACGCTGGTTGCCTCGGCGTGGTTCCGCTCGACCACCGGCGACAATACGGGCCGTGAAAATCCCGATGTGGTGGACGTTTCAGAAGCCCGTGACGGAGGGTTTCGCACGGTGCGTCTCAAACTCAAGTACGGGGAACCGCTGGAAGGGTCCCCCATCGAGAATTCGTCGGTGTTTGCCGAGGGACTCCGCTCCAAGAACAAGAGCGCCATCAACAACGCCCTGGTCCAGGGGGACGGATCGGAAACCGTGACGCACGTGCGCGTGGTGATGGCGTCAAGCGCCGCCGGGAACTTTTACGTGGGTAAAAAGGGCGCGACCCTCGTTGTGGACTGGATGCGCCTGATTTATTGATATTGACATTTTATAGCATTATTCTAACTTTACGGGTGCTTAACAAGGAATTCTTATGAAAAAATGGATTGTTCTCTTTTTGGCGTCGGCAGTTATTTCTTTTGCTCAGGATGCCTATGCTCCCGCTCCTACCGAAGAAACCCAGTACGAGGACATGTCCCAGTACACTTCGGGAGCGCCTGCCCCCGAGACCCCGGTGGTGAACATCAACGAGGTCAAAAGCAATGAGAACCGCTTTGCCATCTCGATCCACCCGATTTCCCTTTTCATTTTCTCCCTAATCGATATCCCGATGGTGTACCTTACGTTTGAAGCCGGCATAACGGAAAATTTCTCGTTTATTTTACGCCCCTACGTATTGGACGCCGAGTTTACGGACGATGACGACGATGAGAATCTGGAACTCTACATGTTCGGCATTATGGGTGGCGTCCGCTACTATCTTAACGGCGGGCACAAGGGCGTGTACGTGGAACCGGAGTTCGAGTATATGCACTTGGGTCTGGACTACGAGTACGAACATGACCATTCCGATGACGAATCGGTTTCTGTAGACGGGTTCGGTTTCTATGTGGTTGTGGGTTACAAGTTCCTGGATGGCCATTTCACTTTGGCCAGCGATGTTGGCTACGGCTACTCGAGCTATACCGCCAAGGGCGAAAACGAGGACGACGTGGAAGATGTCACGGCGATTGGTTTTGGCTATACCATCAACTTCATGATGGGATTCGCCTTCTAAATTTGCTATTTTAAAGAAAAACTGGGGAACATTATGCCTGCTATTCACCTTACCGCAGAAAATTTTGATAAAGCCATCAGTTCTGGCCAGTTGGTCTTTGTGGACTTTTGGGCGACTTGGTGCCGTCCGTGCCAAATGATGGGCCCGATTATCGACGAACTCGCCGACGAGTACAAGGACAAGGCGATCATCGCCAAGATGGACGTGGATGCCGACGGTTCCCGCGACATTTGCATGCGCTTTGGCATTACCAACATCCCCAACATGAAGCTCTTCAAGAATGGGGTCGAGGTCGGCAACGTCGTGGGCGCCGTGCCCAAGGCGACGCTCAAGGGCGTAATCGACAAGAACCTTTAGAATGGAGCCCGCCTCGGCGGGCTTTTTTCTATTTTTGAACTATGCTTACCAAACGTTTGATTGTGTGCTTGGATGTTCGTGACCGCAAGGTGACGAAGGGCGTGAAATTTAAGGGCAATATCGATATTGGCGACCCCGTGGAGATGGGAGCCCGCTATAGCGACGACGGTGTGGACGAACTCGTTTTTTACGATATTACCGCGAGCGCCGAGAACCGCCCCTGCGACATGGAAATGATCCGCCAGATAGCGAAACGCGTGTTTATCCCGTTCGCGGTGGGTGGCGGCATCCGCAACCTCGACGACATGCACCAGGCGCTGCTTGCCGGTGCCGAGAAGGTGAGCGTGAACAGTTTGGCCGTTCTCCATCCCGAGATCATTGCCGAGGGGGCGAAGGCCTTTGGGCGCCAGTGCGTGGTGCTGGGCATGGACGCCAAGTTCGTGGGCGTTTCCGAAAAGATTCCGAGCGGTTACGAGGTCTATATCCGCGGTGGACGCCAGGCCATGGGCATTGACGCCCTTGAATGGGCCAAGAAGGCCGAAGACCTGGGAGTGGGCGAGATTTGCCTCAACTCTATCGATACCGATGGCGTAAAGAACGGCTACGAGCTCTGCATTACCGACATGATTGCGAAAGCGGTGCAGGTGCCTGTGATTGCAAGCGGTGGCGCGGGCACGCCGGAGCACATTGTGGACCTGTTCCGCAAGACCAGTGCCGATGCGGCCCTGGTCGCCTCGATGGTGCACTTTGGCGATTACACGGTCCCGGGCATCAAGGGCGAAATGCTCAAGGCGGGGATTCCCGTGCGTAAAAAGATGAACGGAGAAGTTTAAGTGAACCCGGAAGTCGCTGTAAAGATTTTTGAGGCGGGCCGCAGCGCCGGTGCCGATTTTGTTGAGATTTTTGAAGAAGAGACCCGTAGCTCGAGCCTGGGCATCAAAAGCAGCCAGATTGAGACGGCGACCGCAGGTACCGAATACGGCATAGGCGTGCGCCTGCTTTACGGTACCGAGGTACTTTATGGCTTCACGAGCGATGACAGCGAAGAGGCTTTGGTTAAGCTAGTCAAGACGCTTGCTTTCGGGCGAATTGCTGCCGCCGTTGGCCCGTCGAACGCTTCGTTCGAATTCGCTCCCGAGAAGCGTATTTGCGATTTCAATGCGGCTGCCTACAAGGACCCGCGCGTCTTGGGACAGGCTATAAAGCAGGATTTTCTGTTCCGTGCCGACAAGGCCGCCCGCGCACTGTCTCCGAAGATTGCGCAGGTCGGCGCGAGCGTTACGGACTGCTGTTCTCAGATTACGCTCATGAACAGCGAAGGTTTGCACCTGGAAATGAGCCGCAGCCGCCTCCGCGTGAACGTGAATGTCACTGCGACGGACGGCTCCGAACGCCTGACGACGCACGAGGCTCCCGGGGCGCTCGGTGGTTACGAACTTTTGGAAGGTTACTCCCCGGAGAACCTTGCCACGGTGTGCGCCGAACGCGTGCTGCGCATGCTCGATGCCGGATACATTACCGGCGGACAGATGCCCGTGGTGATGGGCAACGGCTTTGGTGGCGTGATATTCCATGAAGCCTGCGGGCATCCGCTCGAAACGGAATCCGTACGGCGCGGGGCAAGCCCGTTCTGCGGCAAGATTGGCGAGGCGATTGGCCAGCCCTGCCTTACGGCGATTGACGACGGCACGATGGACGGCGTGTGGGGGAGCCTCAAGTACGATGACGAGGGAATGCCCACGCAGCGCACCGTCTTGATTGAAAATGGCATCTTGAAGACGTATATGAGCGACCGCGTGGGAGCCGCCGAAGTGGGGATTGCCCGTACGGGAAGTGCCCGCCGTGAAAGCTACAAGTACGCCCCCGTGAGCCGTATGCGCAATACCTTTATTGCTCCGGGCAAAGATTCGCTCGATTCCATGATCGCGAGCGTCGATAACGGCCTCTATGCGGCACGCATGGCGGGCGGTTCGGTGAACCCGGCGACGGGCGAATTCAACTTCGCGGTCGATGAAGGTTATGTTATCCGCAATGGCAAGATTTGCGAACCCGTCCGCGGAGCTACGTTGATCGGAAAGGGCCACGAAATTATGCCGCGTATTAGCATGGTTGGCACCGACTTTGAACAGGCTGCAGGCGTTTGCGGGGCCAGTTCGGGCCATATTCCCGTGACGGTTGGCCAGCCGAGCATCAAGGTAGACCAGATATTGGTCGGTGGGCGCTAGCCTCCAATCATTTCTAAAAAAAAAGAACAAAAAAACAACGGCACCCCGCGAGGAGATGCCGTTGTTGGTGTATGGGATGTTTGGATTTATGTCTATAAGATAGATTCTAAATATGTACTGCGAGAGTAGTACGGTCAATTTCCATTGTAAAGGTTTACAACACCTACAACGGCGCTACTTGCCTAAAAAACACAGAAAAGAGGCTTTTTGAAGGGAAAAAAGGGTTGCGTAGGGGGCTTTTTTTGCAGATTGTTGCGAAATGTTTGCAATTGAGTGGGGAAAATTCAGGCATCGTACTGATTTGGTATCAGTTCGACGGGGACCTTTCTGGCTGTTGAAATTATCTTTTCTTCACGGTCCTGACGGCAGGGCTAATCTTCTTTTCGCCGGTGCCGAGGTAGCGGCCCTGCATGTCGAACACACGGGCATCGCCCTTTAGGAGCGGTAGGCTTGCGCGCCTTGAAATGGCTGTCGTTTCGCCGGTAGTGTCTGCCGATTCGGTGATGTTGAAGTAGTCAATTTGAAAAAAGTTGATGCTGCTTTCCCCTTTGCTCGCTTCTACAAGCGCCATGACATCGGTTATCTTGCCCACCTTCAGGCCGAGCTCTTCCCACTTCTTGAAGTGTGCGGTAATGTCGATGTGGCCGCTGTCGCGTACGGTGCGGCGAATGCTGAAATACCGCTTGTACGATATGTCGCCCTGGGCGCTCAAGTAGTTGTTGGCGGTGTTCTGCCAGATGTCGTAGGTGTCGCCATCGACGGTGAATTCGCCGAGCCTGGTTCCGAAAGCTGATGTGTCGGCTGTATCTCTGATTATCCAGTAGTCTATGATATAGAATTCGGTTTTCGGCTCGGTGGTATTGCCCTGGATGCCGACCAGGAAAAAGGGGGTGCCGAAGCCGCCGCCTTTTGTGCGAAACTTGTAGTCCGCAGAAAAATTGCCGTGCTGGTCGAAGGTCTTTGGCTCGTCGAACTTGGGACCAAAGCGCACGATAGCGTCCGCGACCTTGGAGTAAACTAAGTAGCCGCCATCATCGTAGCACTCCAAATAAGCATTGTAGCCATCGCGCCAGACTTCGTAACTGTAGTTTGTACCGTCTATCGTGCCAGAGGCGTAGTTTTCGCCCTCCGCGGGCCATGCGTTAGGACACCTTTCCGCATAGATAGTCGTAGCCAAGCCCATGGTGAGGGCGATTCCTAAACCCACTAGATTCTTCTTCATGTGCTTAACCTCGGCTCATAAAGAGTCCCTGTAAGACCTGCTTTCTGAATATATCTTTATTTATGCGGAATTAAACGCCTGCGTGTTTTATTTTGAAAAATTGCCGCTGAAAAATGCGACATTTTTTGCTTTTTTACGGCGAAAATTGCCGTTTTTACGGTGTTTGGGGCGTTTTTTGCCGAAAAATGACCCTTGGCACGGGTTTTGCATCTAGGATGCGGTAAAAATAAAAAGAAGGTAAATCCATGTCCGATTTTAATAACGATGCAGAAAAGGTGTTGGCGAAGGCGCAGAGCCTGCGCGACCGTTGCTCGCATTCCTACCTGGGTGCGGCACATTTGGCCGTGGGGCTAGTCGAAGGCCCGGATGCCACCCTGAAGAAACTCTACAAGTCGAAGGGCGCGAAGACGAACGAGCTCCGCGGCAAGCTGGAACCGTTCGTGCAGAAGATTCCGCGTATGGAAGGCGTGAACCCCGACGTGGAACCTGATAACGACTTGAACCGTATTTTGCGTGCCTCTGTGCAGGCGGCGCGTCAGGTGAACCGCATGGTGACCCCGGGCGACATGCTCGTGGCCTTGATGAAATTCTCGGGCGACCGTGGCCTTGCGAAAGTGTTCGAAGATGCGCTTGGTTCCGTGGAAGTCGTGGAAACCTGGCTGTCGGACCCGTTTGCGGGTGCTGCCAATGCCGAGGAACAGTCTCCGCTGAAACTCTACGGCCGTGAGCTTGTGGAAATGGCTGCCGACGGAAAACTCTCGCCGGTGATTGGCCGTGAAGAGGAAATCCGCCGTGTCATCTTGATTTTGAGCCGTAAGACGAAAAACAACCCGTGCCTAGTCGGTGAACCGGGCGTGGGTAAGACCGCCATTGTGGAAGGGCTCGCCGAGCGAATCTATCGCGGCGATGTGCCTGACGCTCTGAAGGGCAAGAAGTTGTTTGCGCTCGATTTGTCTGCCTTGATGGCGGGCGCAAAGTACCGCGGCGATTTCGAAGAACGTTTGAAAGCTGTGCTCGATGCACTTGAAGAAGACGGCAATACCTTGCTGTTCATCGATGAAATCCACACCATCGTGGGTGCAGGCAAGACCGAGGGTTCTATGGACCTGGGCAACATGCTCAAGCCGAAACTCGCCCGTGGCGAACTGCACTGCATCGGTGCCACCACCACGCAGGAATACCGCAAGTACATTGAGAAGGATTCCGCCTTGGAACGCCGTTTCCAGCCCGTGCAGGTTGACGAGCCGAGCGAAGAGGAATCGATTTCGATTCTGCGTGGCATCAAGGATGGCTTTGATGCGCACCATGGCGTGCGTCTGCACGACAACGCGCTCGTGGCGGCCGTGAAACTTTCGAACCGCTACATCAGCGACCGTTTCTTGCCGGACAAGGCTATCGACCTGATTGACGAGGCGGCTAGCCTTGTGAAGACGCAGATGGATACCGTATCCGAAGCCTTGGACACCTTGCAGCGTAAGGAACTCCAGATGAAAATCGAGGAGCAGGCCTTGGCGAAGGAAACCGACGACACCAGCGTAAAGCGCCTGAAAGAGTTGCGTGAAGAACTCGCGACGACGGATGCTGCAGTCAAGCTGATGCAGGACCGTTGGCAGGAGAGACGCGCGAAAAACGCCGAGTTGCAGGGGCTTAAGAAATCCTTGCAGCAGGCGAAGGACGAGATGGAGCAGGCCGAAGCCCGCTACGACTTGAACCGTGCCGCCGAACTCAAGTACAACAAGATTGTGAATCTCGAAAAGGAAATCGCCGCGAAGACGGAAGAAATCAAGAAGTCCGCCAGCGACAGCGACCTGAGCGAAGAGGTGACCGAAGAGACGATTGCCCTCGTGGTGAGCCGCTGGACCGGAATCCCTGTCACGAAGCTTTGCGAAGGCGAAAAGGCCAAGTTGTTGCACCTGGACGAGCGCCTGCATGCCCGCGTGATTGGCCAGGACGAAGCCGTGGAAGCGGTTTCGGAAGCAATACTCCGTAACCGTAGTGGACTTAGCCGCGAGAATGCGCCGATTGGTAGCTTCTTGTTCCTGGGCCCCACGGGTGTGGGCAAGACGGAACTTGCGAAGGCGCTCGCCGTGGAACTGTTCGACGACGAGAACGCGCTGGTGCGTATCGACATGAGCGAATACATGGAAAAGCATAGCGTGAGCCGCTTGATCGGTGCGCCTCCGGGATACGTGGGCTACGAAGAAGGCGGCCAGCTGACCGAAGCCGTGCGTACGCATCCGTACTGCGTGATTCTGCTCGACGAAATCGAGAAGGCTCACCCCGATGTGTTCAACACGCTGTTGCAGGTGCTTGACGACGGTCGTTTGACCGATGGCAAGGGTCGTACCGTGAATTTCAAGAACACCTTGATTCTCATGACGTCGAACCTGGGCGCCGCGCACTTCCAGAACCGCGCGGGCGATGCAAAGCCTGTGACCTTGAAGGAAATCGAGCCGGAACTCCGCGGCTTCTTCAGGCCGGAATTCCTGAACCGCCTGGACGAAGTGCTGGTGTTCCAGAGCTTGACGAAGCCGCAGATTCGTGACATCGTGAAGCTCAAATTCAAGGGGCTCGCCGAACGCGCCGCCCGTCAGGATTTGCAGCTCACGCTGACCGACAAGGCGCTCGATGCCATCGCCGATGGCGCTTACCAGCCGGAATTCGGCGCACGTCCGATCCAGCGTTACCTGGAAAGGAACGTGGAACGCCCGCTGAGCCACGCCATCCTCGCCGGAGACGTGAGTGCGGCAAAGCCGGTGGTCATCGACTACGACGGCACCGCATTTACGGTGAAGTAACGGGATTAAAATACGAATATCGCATAAAGAGCAGCGGTCTTTTGATCGTTGTTCTTTTCTTGCATAATGCCCAGGTCTATGTCGAGGCGCAAACGGATGCGGCTGAATGACAGTTCCAGCTTGGGGACGATGTCAATCATGAAGTCGTCTTGGAGGTGTCCTATGCTCTCGGACATGTTGATTTCAATCATGGTCCTAAAGAAATTCCCAAAGTAAAGGGTCGGGGTCATGCCCGTGGCGAACTTGACGTAGCCGCCGTTGCCGGTGACACCGTTCAGGAAGCCGGCACGGAATTCATAGAAGTTCGAGAAACTCTTGGCGATGAACTGTTCGTAGCCGTACGAGGCTACTACGGCGCTTCCGTTGTTGCGGTTCAGTCCAAAATAACCGTCGACTTCCAAAAAGCTGGTTTTGCCAACCCAGTAGCGCCCACCCACGTCAACGGAAATTTGAACATGACTCATTTCGTCGTATTCAAAAATATCGAGTTTGCCGCCAATGTCGATGTCGTTGGAGACCATGCCCCAAAAACTGACGGGAATCAGCATGTTGTCGTCGAAGTTGGTGCTGACGCCAGCTCCGGCCGCAAAGGTGGGGGCGTGGTGGCTGTCGGGCCCTAGCGTGTAGTGCATGCGCCAAATGGGGTCCAACGCAAAGGCATTTACCGCGAGAATGGCGAACAGGACTATGGCGAGGCGCTTCATACGCTTCAAATTTAAATTATTGTCGGTTAATATTCTAAATTTGGTGTTGTAAAAGAGGTAATTATGGTCGAACCGCGTCCTGAACTTTCGAAACTCAGCGATTATGTTCCCGGTAAATCCATTGAGGAGATCCGTGAACGCTATGGACTTGACCGGGTTGTAAAACTGGCAAGCAACGAGAACCCGCTCGGGGCATCCCCGAAGGCGGTCGAGGCATTCCACCAGATTGCCGACAGCTTGCACCTGTACCCGCGTGGCGACGCCCCGAAGCTTATTGACACGATTGCGAAGAAGTACTCCGTGAAGACTTCGCAGATCATTATTGGCAATGGCTCCGACGAAATCATTGACATGGTGGGCAAGGCGTTTATCCGCCAGGGTGACAACTGCGTGGGCATTACGCCGACTTTTTCGGTGTACAAGTTCACGACACTCTCGAACGGCGCCGACTTTATTGGCGTGGGCGAGGGCGAAGCGAAGACCTCCCTTGCGGAACTTGCCAAGGCAATTGACGGCAATACCCGCGTGGTGTTTATTTGCAGCCCCAACAACCCGACGGGGCATTACTATAGCGATGCCGAGATCCGTGATTTTATGAAGATGGTGCCGCAAAATGTGCTCGTGTTTTTGGACGAAGCGTATGCGGAATTTGCCACGGCGACGGATTTCCCCAAAACAGCCGCCCTCCTTAAGGACTTCCCCAACTTGTTTGTGAACCGCACTTTTAGCAAGATTTACGGCTTGGCAGGCTTGCGCATTGGTTATGCCATGTCGAGCGAAGACGTTGTCCGTGCCATGTGGAAAATCAAGCCCCCGTTTGACGTGAACCAGGCTGCGCAGGTAGCCGCGGTGGCGGCTCTCGGCGATGCCGATCACGTGGAGGCTACCCGCGCGCTGAATGCGGCTGGCATCAAGATGTTGACTGCGGCGTTTGAAGGACTCGGTTTCAAGGTGCTCCCCACGCAGGGCAACTTTATTTGCGTGCGCATTGGTGAACGCGCCAAGGAACTGGTGGGTTTCCTTGAACAGAACGGCATGATTGTTCGCGGTCTCACAAGCTTCGACATGCCGGAGTACATCCGGGTGACCATCGGCAAGGCCGAAGAAAATGAATTTTTGGTGGCTCTCGTCAAAAAGTGGGTAGGCTAATGGAAAACCAGGAACTTTTGAAGATTGCCCTCAAGACGGCAGAGCTTGCCCAGGCGAACATCCTCAAGTATTACCAGGCGGATGTGGGCGTCGAGTGGAAGGCCGACAATACGCCGGTGACCATCGCCGACAAGAGCACCGAAGAAGTCGCCCGCATGTTTTGGGCCAAGGAGACTCCGGGCTTTGGCGTGATTGGCGAGGAGTTCGGGATCGAGAGCCCCGATGCCGAATACCAGTGGGTCATTGACCCGATTGACGGCACCAAGTCGTTTGTGCATGGTGTGCCGCTGTTCGGTACGTTGATTGCGCTTTACAAGCGCAACGTTCCCGTTTGTTCTGTGATCCGCATCCCGGCGATGAATACGGCGGTGTGGGCGGTGAACGGCGGTGGCGCCTTTTTGGACGGAAAGCCGTGTCATTGCTCCAAGACCGCGGCTCTCAAAGACGCCACTGTGCTCTCGGGTACGGTGAACACCATGGAGACCAAAGGTTTTGGTGAAGGCTTTACTCAACTTCGCCGCAGCGCCAAGCTCTACCGCGGGTGGGGCGATTGCTACGGCTACTACCTGGTGACCGCCGGCCGCGCCGATATTATGCTAGACCCGGTCGTTTCGCTCTGGGACATTGCCCCGTTCCCGCTCCTTTTGCAGGAGGCTGGCGGCAAGTTCAGCACCATTGACGGCAAGACTGAACTCTTTGACGCAAGCGGAAAACCCACGGCGCCGATTTACGAAGGCTTCACGAGCATTGCGACGAACGGGCTCCTGCACGAAGAAGTCCTGCGCTTGATGAACAACTAGTTCCACATCGTGTTTATGAGCATGGTGTCGGGCGTGAACTTGACGGTGATGGTTCCGCTCGTCGCCGTATTCAGGTAAGGTATCCCTAAAGAATCCAGCCGCCTTGTCACCTGCTTGTGTGGGTGCCGGAACCGGTTGTGGCGCCCACTGGAAATCAGCGCCAGGCGGGGATTTACCGCATTTAAAAAAAGCACGCTGCTCGAGGTTTTACTTCCGTGGTGGCCCAGTTTTAGAACATCGCTTTTGAGGTAGGCTCCCGTGCGGAGGATTTCTTTTTCGCCGGCGGTCGTGAGGTCGCCGGTGAGTACGGCGGAATGTCCGAGTCCCTTGGCGCGGAGGGTGATACTCCCCTCGTTGGTCTCGACGCATTCGTTGGGCTGCGGGTGGACGGCATGGAGTTCGAACAGTCGTTCCTTCCAAGTGAAGCCGCGCCGGATGTCCCTGATGAGGATGCCCCTGTCGGCGGCCTCCGCCAAGGTACTGAGCCAGGCGCTTTTGGGTTCGGTCCTTGCGCATTCGGTAATCCAGACCTCCTTTACGGGGAATGACTTGATGATGGCCTTGGCACCGCCGAAATGGTCGGCGTCAGGGTGCGAGATGATGAGGGCGTCCAGCCGCATGACGCCAATGTGGTGCAGGTATGGGACAATGATGTCTTTACCGGAGTCGCGCTTGTCATTGGGACCGGTGTCCACCAGTAGGTTTTTGCCCGAGGGCGTCGTGATGAGGATGCTGTCGCCCTGACCGATGTCGATGATGGCGAGTTTCCATGTGGGGTGGACAATCTCCCTGTAGGCGCCAAAGCAAAAGAGGAAGGCGAACACAAGGACGCTTATAAGGGCGTAGGCGCGGGCGATGGCGTTTTTCCTCATCATGGGAATCAGCAAAAAGAGAATTCCCAAAATGAGGAGCTCCGCCGGCGCGAAGGGCCCTACCGTGATGGAGGCTTCCGAGGAGTCCGAGAGCATCCGGGTGAGGAGACTTGCGATGCGCAAAAAGAACCCTGCCGCATAGCAAAAGTGCTGCCGCAAAAAATCGACAGGGCTCAAGAGGGCAAAGAGCCCCGCCTGCATACCCCACGAAATGGCGGGTACGACAACGATGTTGCCGAGCCAGGCGACGGGGGAGAGCGTCTTGAAATGGTGTATTAGGAACGGGGCGGTTGAAAGGGTTGCGCATAAAGTAACATATGTGGGGTTTAGGATGAAATTTTGAAAACGCATCCACCATTTGTTTTTGGTGAGTGCTTCGGGAAGTTTTTGGAGTGGGTTTATCGGACCACCGATAAGGATTCCCATGGTGGCGGTGACCGAAAACTGGAAACCGGGATTCCAGAGCACGCCCGGGTTGGGAATCAAGATGAACAGCAGGGCGACGCCGAGGCTGTTCAGGGTGTTTGCGGGGCGTTGCAGCAATGCCCCCAGCTGCGGCACGGCGAACATCAGTACGGCGCGTCTCACTGCGGGCGAGCCTCCGGTTATGGGAATGTAGATGAACAGGAGGACGATGGCGGCGATGCGCACCACCTTGTGGGGGAGGCCGGTCGCCTTCAAGAATACCATGAGCATCCCCGCCAGGAGCACCACGTGGAACCCACTACTTCCATATAGTATGCGCAGTTATTGGGCTAAAACGTGAACGTGCACTATAAAATGCACTAGTTTCCCAAGTGTAGGAGACTAGCATGAATGATAAAATCGCACAGGTAATTGAGGCGGACAATGGCAAGCAGAAGGCCATTGTCGTGCCCGTCGAGGCCATTGCAGGGTTTGAACGGTATTGGCGGGACTATACGTATGACAATAACCTTGCCTTACTACCCTGTAACCGGGTTAACCCTACACGTGAATCTTGGGAAAAGCTCTGCAAGACCGTCCACCACGCCTTTGCTTGTGGCCTGGAATCCAATGATATGACCCACGGAGAGGTAATTGAGGACATCGCCTTTGCCCTGGACTGCTTTGCCGACCTCTGTGACTTCCCGAGGCACGACTGGGACACCGACTACAACGAGATGTACCCGGTGGAGGACGAGACAGCGCGAGGCTGAAATCATCAAGGAGGTCGAGGAGATGAGGAAGCCGAAGCTCGACGTGTCGGACTTTGCCAAGATTTAGGTGTTGTTTCATAAGAGGTGTAGGAGAATATTATGGCTAAAACAAAGAAGAGCTTGGGTGCGGCAGGTGGAGGGCAAGGTGTCCCTTCGCCCATGCATGGCGAGGATAAGCCCGGTTCACTTACGGGACCTGCCGTCACCCTCGACAAACTGGTGAACGACGAACTCGACAAGGAGTATGGATGGATTGGCCAGGGCAACATCATTGCCCGCCTCGACGCCATCCTGCGCGAGCTTGTCCGGGCAAGAATGGAGCGGTCGCATGTCTAAGGAAGGCGTGAAACATAACGTGGAACATTCCGGGGCAACCAGGCGCGGAACCGTGACCGTAAACAAGAAGAAGGAGGAAGGCGGAAACCTTACTCCGTTCACCACTCTCACTGCCAAGAAAGCCCAGGAAGCGGCAACACGGGCACGTAATCTCAGGAAGGCGATGCGTGCAAAGATATTGCAGGCTGCTGTCGACGAAGGCATCGACAAGATGTTCATTCAGGCGATGAAGAACTCGGACACCGACCGCATGAAAATTATCGAGTCGGCAATGAAGCTGACGGGGCTCGATTTCGGCTCGTCCGAGGAGGCCGTGCAGAAGGTCGACCTGAAAGCAGACACGACCCTGAACGGCAAGGTCGACAGCAAGCTCGAACTTGTCTTCAAGGACTTGCAACCAAATAAAGAGGGTTGATGCAGGTAGAGCTCGAGCGACTTCCAGTCCAGAAGGAATTCATGGAGTCGACGGAGGATTTCGTTGCGATTGTAAGCTCGCGCTCTTGCGGTAAATCATGGATTGCCATGCTCTGTGCCCTGACCGACATGATGCAGGGCAAGAACGTCATCTATTGCAGCCAGACCGACGGTGCATTTTATAAAGGCCCCTGGAAGCACCTGCAGGACTTCCTGGTAAAGTTCAACCTTCGCGACCGCTGGAAATGGAACTCCACGTATAAGACCGGCACGCTCTCGCTCGGCAACGGCATAGAGAGCAAGATGTACATGGGTAGCTACACCTCCGACTGTGATGAAGTGAGAGGCGCCACTGAGATATCAGCACTTTACCTGGATGAATTCGTTTTAAGCAAGCCAAGCGTGCTCGGGGCCCTGACTCCCTGCATGCGCGGCCATGACAACTACGGCAACAGCATAGACAGGATTAAAATCCGCGCCGTGTCGACACCGAACATGGAAAGCCTCTGGCAGGTCATGCTGGTCGAGCACGAGAAATATGGCATCAAGCTGCTGCGTGCGAGGCTTGCGGACATGCCCGAACACATGGTCCCGCAGTCTGTAAAGGACGGCATCGCCGCATCCATATTCTCGGCGGACCTGCGCCGGCAGGAAGTCGACGGCGAAATCATCATGGCGCAGGACGCGACGGCCCTGATTTCCCTGCGCGAGTTCCCGACAGAGGTGCCGTACTTCTCCGACGACCGTGTCTACGGTGGCCTGGACATGGCGCATGGCGGGCAGAGGGACAGCCACTGCTTCGGAGCCATCAAGGGCAACCGCCTCGTGGCCTTCCACCAGTTCGGCGTCTGCGATTCCCTGGAAGTGGCAAGGTGGATTCGGAACTTCAACAAGAAGTACAAGATGACATCGCTTAACATGGATATCGCGTGGTCGGAGGCGGTTTTCGAACAGCTCCGGTACGAGGTACCGTGCCGCCAGGTGTCGTTTGCCGAGAAGGCCCCGACCGAGCAGGAGCAGAGACAGTACGGCAACATCAGGGCATCCGGTTTCTTCAAGCTGTGCCAGATGCACCGGGAAGGCCTGTGCGTGGACGTGGAGCCAAACGAGTTCATCGACGAGGACATCGTTGCCGAGTACAAGCGCGAGATAACCAACATGCACTTCACCATCGCCAACGATGGACGACTCCTAATCGAGAAGAAGGATTTAATCCGTGAACGCCTGCACCGGAGCCCTGACCCGGCCGATGCACTGATGCTTGCCGCCCTCGACCGTATCCTTCGTATCGACCCTAAGTTCAAGGCGAACACTGTTGCCTCGGTTTCCGCCGAAGAGGAAGCGGAAATCATGGAAGACGTATAAACTGAAGTGAGATAGTTTACAGGATGTAGGAGTCGTAGATGCCAAGGATTAACTGCTGGGAGAATGCCGATGCGTTGGCGATGGCGGTCAGGCTGCGCAAGACCGATAACTGTCCGCCCGAGATAGACAACCTGTACGGGGAGATAGTACAGAGCATGGTCAACATGGCCACGGCCTTGCTGGTCCAGGCGCCTAAGTACAGGGCGCACCGTGCGGAGCTGATGAACGAGGACGTGCAGGCCACGATGCTGTTGCACGCATTGGCCGCGCTTGAAAAGAACGTTGACACACGTAGCCCGAAGAAGCTGGTGAACTACTGCGTCAAGGTGGTCCAGAACCGGCTCAGGAACCACGTCCGGGACACGACCAGGCGCAAGGCACGCATCGAGTTCGTGACCGATACGGTGCTGGGCATTGACATTTCCGAGGTCGGGCCGGTGGCCTGCAACCTCGACGGTCGAAGAATCAACAACGTGAAATCACACAAGGTCGACACGGTCGACCGCAACATGAACTAACAGGAGCACAATATGGCATCCAAATTCGAAGCTCTGTATGAAGAGATGAAGGCCGACACCGAGCCGGCAGAAACCACCACCCAGGTCGAGGACTCGCCTGCCCCGGCCGTCGAGGACAAGCCCGAGGAAGACCCGGCGCCTGCTGTCGAGGACAAGCCCGAAGATACGCCCGAGGACAAACCGGAGGACAAACCGCCCGAGGACAAGCCGGCCCCGATACCCGAGGACAAGTTCCAGCGTGCCGAGTTCGCGTTCAAGCGTCAGCTAGGTCGGCAGAAGGAAAAGTACGAGGCCGAACTGAAAAACCGTGACGATAAGTACGACAAGCTCTCCCAGGAGTTCGAGGAACTTAAAAAGCGCATTCCCGAAAAGAAGGACGAGCTGACCCGTGACAAGTTCGGCGACGACGAGGATTTCATACACGCCCTGAACCAGCGCGACTTCGAGAAGTTCAAGGAAGAATGGGTAGCCGAGAACAAGAAGAAGCAGGAAGAGGCTGCCGAGGCCGCACGTAGACAGGCCGAGGCCGACCGTGAACTGGCCGACCGTCAGAACGCATGGCTCAACAATGTAAACGCTGCGTTCGCCGGTGACAAGGCCCGTGAAAACACGTTCCTGAACAAGGTCCAGTATGCGACCGACAAGGGCTTCGGGAATATCCTCGACAATTGTCCGGTGGCGGCAGACTACCTCATGAACAACCCGAGGGGGCCTGTCGTGCTCGAGCACCTGCTCGACAACCCGGATGCGTTCAGCCGAGTATTCAACGACCAGATGACTTCTCAGCTGGACATCTACTACGAGTTGCGCCAGCTCGACTCCGAGCTCCGCAATGCCGCCCCTGCCGAGACTGCACCGGCCAAGCCGAAACTGCCGAACCTTGGCAAGCCGGGCAAGCAGGCCGGCTCTGGAGCTGCCCCGGACATCTGGACTGACGACAAGGCCATGAAGGCCTACATCAGGAGCCATCGATGAAGAAGGACGGGTCGATGGGAATCGAGGACGTCCAGTTCCTCGACAAGGACGGCCGGGTATACCTGATTGGGACTGTCGAGTACTTCGCCTCCGAGGAAGGGCAAATCCTTGAAAAGGCGGTACGGGAGATAAACCAGTTGCGTCAGGAAAATGGCTAAAAAGGTGGTGGTTACACCACCTTTTTTTGTTTTGGTGTTGTTTCTGGAAGTAGGAACGAAAAATTCCCCGGAGCTTTGCCGTCATAAAGTATTCGCGACCGGCCGCGTGATGCCGACCATTTGCCTCCTTGATTTTGTCCGTAGAGGCGCGGGCGCCAAACAGACAAACTCATTCAAAAATTTATGGAGGCCAAATAATGGCTGGTACATTCTCCAAACGCAAGGCCCTGCGGCTCCTTGCGGCTGCTGTTGCAGAAAAGATGCCGTATATCAAGAACGCCGGTTCGCTCTTCCCTCAGTCTTACATGAAGGGCGCCAAGTACGGCATGGCTGTCCACGGGTATCTTCCTGATTGTGGCACCGTCAATGACGGCCTGGTCGCGACTCCGGACAAGGCTCACCAGGTAGAAATCACTGCCTACTTGAGAAACAAGAACACCGCTGTCGAAGTCGACATGTGGGACGAATTCACCAACATCGAAGATTTCCGTAAGGAAATTGTCGACAAGCGTTCCGGCAAGCTTGCCCGTGAAGTGCAGAAGGCTGTCATGGCCGAGAACGTGTTCCGTTCCGCCCAGTGCGTGGTTGCCACTTCCGCCGGCCTGTCCATGCTCGGTGAAGCCGCTGCCAAGCTCGAAGAGCTCCAGGTGGACGGCGACAAGGTCTGCTTCCAGACCCCGACCGTGTTCGACAAGATTGGTGACAGCACCCTCAAGAACTTCCTCCCGTCCGCCATCATGACCGACATCTACGAAGATGCCGCGCTCGGCACCTACCACCAGGTTGGCCAGGTCCAGCTCCCGGGTCTCCCGATTGTCGACACGACCGGTATGGACGCTGCTCCGACCGTGACGGCCGAAGTCGTGAAGGATGCTTCCAACAACATCATCGGCATCAAGCCCATCAACACTATCACCGGTTCCGGTACCGGCTCGCTCATCACTGGCGTTCCGTACAAGGTGTCCGGCCTGTATGTGGTCGATGAAGGCGGCATCGAGACCGCTCAGGAATACATTATCATCGTCAACGAAGAAGTCCGTTACGACGCCGATGGCAATGCCTCTACGGTCCAGTACATTCCCGAAGTGCGTGTGTCCGCCACTGGCAAATCCTATGGGAACCCAAATGCTCACATGTCCGCGAGCGCCATCGCCGCTGCCGTATCCGGCTCCGACGTGACCCTCACCCTGTCCCCGGTGCTTACCGCTTCCAAGCAGTATCTCTGCGGCCAGGCTAGGACCATCAAGGGCTTGAGCTTTGATCAGTACCGTTTCGATTCGTTGCCAGCCGCCAAGCAGGACGAAATCGGCACGTACGAGAACATCACTCTCAAGATGCAGTCTGCCCCGCAGCTGCTCAACGGTGTGAACTGTCTCCGTATCGATTTGCCTTGGGTGGCCAAGCAATTCGAAATCAGGCAGTCGGTCACGACTTACCTCGAACTGGCTTAATTGATAGCCATAGTGCTCCTACACGGGACGTGCCCTTCTTGGGTACGTCCCCTTTTTTTGTCCCGTGTAGTTTAAGGTGCAGAGAGGTTTTTAAATGTTCACAGTAAACCAGCTACTGCAAGAAGCCGCCGAGGACCTGTCGATGGTACAGGACGGAGAGCAGCTTTCCGGCAAGAGGGCGGCATCCGCCGAGGGATGCCTGAACCGTGCAATCACGGCCCTCAACTCCGACAACTTCATCAGCCTGTCCGTAAAGACGCACGACCTTATGGTGGCAGGTTCTGTCTACTTCCGCAAGCTCGAAGAAGGCGAGGAACGTCCGGCCAACACTATCGACCAGGAACCGCCCGACGCTGTACAGGGAGTATCGCGCAAGGTCGGCATCCGCTGGATTGGACTGGTTGGAGCGAACAAGGAACAGATGGACCACGCGATTACGTACTCGCTGCCCCAGCTCTGGTGCTACGAAATCACGACCGAGACGGCGCCTTCGGGCAACGAGCGCAGGGTCGGTGTCGTCAGGCTGAACGGTTCAGCACCGACCGAGCTCCGCATCTACGAGAACTCCGCCATGCCCCATTACAGGCAGGGCGACGCCATCTACCTGAGCCCGCTCTACTACAGCCTTGTCCTCTACCAGACCGAGATGTTCATGGTGGACAAGTACAAGCTCTACTCCTACGAGCCGAAGGTTCAGCTCAACCTGACCAAGGCCATGAAGGCAATCGACACCAACGCCGCCAACAACCAGCCTCTCGTGAACGGCGTGGACTCGGTCGCCGACTACATGACGCCGTACTACAACCTGCTCGGCGGCAACGGGTTCTAGGAGGTCAGTATGGCCACAAGCAAGGTGTACAATAACTTTGTCGGCTCCACCAAGAAGGCGAAGTTCCCGGCGGTAATGGGCAGCGAGTGGAGCTGCAACATGTACTATGCCAAGAACGGCAAGCAGGAATACATGGAGTCGCTCCCGGGCCTGAAGAGGCTCGAGCTGCTGGCGGGACGCTGCCGCGGCTCGTACGTGTCGACCATCGGCTTGAAGGCCGATGGCAGCCAGGAAGACATGTTCGTCGTGTTCGGCGCCTCGCTTTACCGGGTGGACGCATACGGCAACGCCACGAGGATTGGCAGAGTGGCGTTCAATGGAAGGCGGGTATCCTTCGCCGAGACCGGCGGGCCTAGGGCACTGTTGCTTGTTTGCGACGGTGCCTCCCTGTACTACTACGACCTGTTGGAAGGTGGCGAGCTCAAGCAGATTCAGCTGCCCGAACGCATCACCGCCGAGGGCGGGACGATTACGCCAAGTTCGGTGGCCGTGGTGGCAGGCTCCATCGCCGTGAACGATGCGGGCGGTTCCGGCTACGTGTACTACTCCCAGCCGTATCCGCTCAACAACGACACCCGTGAGATGTACGTGGTCCAGGACGGAAAGGTAGTGTACGAGGATGACGGTGTTACCATCAAGACCGAACAGGTCGAGTCAGACAAGCACGTGTTCGAGAACGATTACGGGGCCCCGATGTACTTTGCGGGTGAATCAAGTTCAGACAATGTCGTGGCTGTTTTTGCTGTCGGGCCGACGCTTTACGTGTACGGTTCGAAGACCGTTGAAATCTGGCAGAGGGGTTCGGGCGAGTTCGAGGACTGGATACGCACGTCCTACACTGCCCAGAACAGCTTCGGCCTGGAGGCGCCCAACAGCGTGGCCAGTTCCGGCTCCATCGTGTACTTCATAGCCAGTGGCGCCCAGTACGGCAAGGCCGTGGTCCGGGTGTCCGGGGCCTCGTTCGAGAAAATCAGCGAGGACTGGCTCGAGGAAAAGCTGTTGAAGGAATCGACTGACTCGGCATACGGTTACTGCTACTCGGTTGGCGAGCACAACTTCTACGTGCTACAGCTCAACAGCCTTGGCGAGACCTGGGTTTACGATGCTCTCGACGGTGGCTGGCACCAGAGAATTTCACGAGAAAAGCTGGCCGGTATCGAAGGCCAGTGGCGGGTCGGTTCAATCGCCTACTATCGCGAGAAGTTCTATGCATTCACGAACGACGGCATGATTTGCCGGTTCCAGACCGACTACTGGAGCGAGGACTACCCGGACGGAACGAGCCTGCCGATGGTCAGGCACAGGCAGACCCCGGTGATGACTGACGGGTTGAAACCGTTTGTCATCGAGGAGCTGGCACTGGAAATGAACGTGGGCACTTGGAAGGACTACGACCTGAAACCGGAAATTTACCTGAGCGTGTCGCACGACGGGGGAATGACCTTCGGGAACATGCACGGCGAGAGCCTCGGCTCGACCGGCGACTACTCGCATCGGGTCAGGTGGTTCAACGTGGGGTACACGAGGCTCTGCGTGTTGAAAATCACGTACAGCCATCCAACCGACTTGGTGCTTACCAGCTGTTCCATCAGGGCCGAGTCCACGGGGGCAATGATATGAGAAGCGGTGTGATAAACATGGCCTCCCCGAAGGAAGACGTGTGGGGCATCCTCACGGGTGTCTGGGGCACGTTCAGGCGAGGCGTGAACAACGAGTGGCTCGTGACCAAGTGCCCGTTCTTTGTGCACATGGAGGCCACATTACAGGCGGGCAGGCAGGAATTGCCGCTTGCACCCAACTCAACCAAGGCTTTATACTGGACCTCGAAAGACAACTCGGGTAGTTTGATTATCAGGGCAGGCGAAACAGGGTTTGACCTCCCGGAGCCGGCATTTGTCGAGGCGACATTCTATGGGGATAACGACAATGGATAACAAGGAATTGAAGGCGAAACTCATCAAGATGAGGAACGCCATCCAGGATTACCTCGACAACATCGACATGGATGCTGTCGATGAGAAGAAGGAAGATAAGAAACCTGCCGGGAAGGGCAAGGAGGAAAAGGATGTATAATCCGTTAGAAGAAATTTCCAAGGGTGTCGGCCGTATTCTCGGCACGGACAACAACGACCAGATTGATGCCGCCCAGCAAACCCTGCAGGGCATCAACACCCGTGCGAACCAGGTCTCGGCCCAGAACCGTGGCATCTACGACAACTACTGGAACCAGATGCAGGGCATGTACGGCGACAATGCTGCCAAGTACAGCGATGCCGTGAAACAGTATGCCGATGCCATTGCCAACCGTGGTGACTTCGAGTACACCGGCTCGACCGAGGACTTCCTGAACCCGGCGATGGAGATGCGTCAGCGTCAGGCTGCACAGCAGCTCAACGCCGCTGCCAGTTCTGGAGGTTCCAGATTTAGCTCAAACTATCAGGACAAGTTAATGGCCCAGAGCCAAGGAATTGCGGCCCAGGAGTGGGAGAAGGCGTTCGACAAGATGATCCAGGACCGTAGCGCCCAGCTTCAACAGTGGCAGACCGGCCAGCAGAAGATTCAGAACTTGGGCAGCCTTGCCGGGCTCTACGGTCAGGACCGTCAGGGTATTGCCGATGCAATGGGCAACTATTACAGCAACATTGCGAACCAGAACAATGCCGACCTTGAAGTGTACAGCGACGTGGCCCAGAACAGCGCGAACCTTGATGCACAGCGCAAGCAGGGCATCGGCTCGGCAATCGGGCCTATTGCACAGTTCGCCACGGCGTTCTTCAAGTAAGGAGGGTCTATGCCATTAGCGATTCAGTGGAGGTGGAAAACCCCGAACATTCAGGCGGCACAGACCGACTGGGAAAAGAACAAGACCGGTGAGAGCCTGACGCAGGCCGGCAACGCCATTGCCGACTTGCAGAAAATCCGTTACCAGAAGGCCCGTGACAAGAGGCGGGACACGATTGAGGATGAAGACCGGTCCCGCCGCATTGCGGAAGAGGACAGGCGCATCCAGGCGCAAAAGGATTCTGCCGAGCTTATCAGGCAGAGGAAGGCCGAGCGTGACCAGC